>CACYWX010000239.1 GCA_902778205.1 uncultured Ruminococcus sp.
TGGTGGTCACGATCCTCTTTTTCATATCCGTCTCCTTCCCGGATCCGTCTGTCCGGATCCGCTCTGGTCTCACCCGTATTATACCACGCCTCCGCCGCTCCGCCGACCGTTTTTCCCTCCGTTCCGCGTCCCCCATCCGTAAACATTTTGTGAACAACTCGTCCCGATTTTCCGCTCCCCGCCTTGATTCCGTCCTCCGCCTGTGGTATAATCACAGCGAAAGCTCCCCGTTTTTGCGCGGGGATCTACCGAACCCGGAGAACAGACGCCATGACCGACACAAACCGCCCGGCCCGGGGAGTCCGGAGAGGGATCGCCCTCCTGCTCCTCTGCGCCGTTCTGACCGCCTCCCCCGGATGTTCCCCGGCGTCGGGTGATCCCGCCGTCCCGGACCGACCGGAGGAATCCGCCGCTGAGACCGAAATCGCCGGGGACGCGCCCATCCCCGAAACAGAAGAGACGGAAACGGAAGCGCCCGAGCCGGAGCCTCAGGAAACGGAGAAGCCCGAGCCCGCAGAGCCCGTGAGGATCAAAGGCTCCTTCAATATTCCCGTCTACGACTTCGACGAGGCCGCGAAATCCGCCCATCAGGTGGCGCCGGGGGAGGTCTACGGGGTCCGGTGCCGGGTGACGGCTCCCTTCGACCGGTTCACCTACTGCGTCCCCACCTGGACTCAGACGGATTCGTCAGCCACCCTGGCCCTCTACGTCTGGAACGACGACTGGGACGCCATGCTGGCCGCGGGACCCGCCGTCTCGGAGCGCTTCGAGAATCTCCGGGACTGCGCGGACGACACGGTGGTATTCGACGAGATGCCCCCCGGCGACTATCTCTTCGCCATTCAGGACACCGACGGCCCTGCGGGCACCTGGGTCTTCCCGGGACGGGTGTCCGGAGGCTTCATTTTCGACAGCGGCCTCGTCTCGGAGGGCGATCTGCAATTGGACATCGGCTTCACCGAGAAAGCCGACGGCTATTTTGAGGAGGTTCAGCTCATGAACGAAATCGACGGAACGCACACCGCCCCCGCTGAGTACGTGACTCCGGCGGACCACATCCTGAACACCCGCGACGCCATGCCCGACACCTGGGCGGCAATCGACGGGCTGGGACGGACCCTCCCCATGCACGAGGACGTGGGTGACGCGCGGGAGGACAAGAGCGTCGCCATGTTCTACTGGGACTGGCACAACACCGACGACGGCGCGCCCCTCAACGTGACGGAGTTCATGCGGAAGTACCCGGAAATTCAGAACGACTACAAAAGCGATCTCTGGCCGGAGGGCGCGACCCGCTATTTCTGGGACGAGCCGGTGTACGGCTACTACCTGACCACCGACGAATGGGTGATCCGCCGTCAGGCCGAGCTTCTGGCCGCCGCCGGGGTGGACGTGATCTTCATGGACAACACCAACGGCACCCTCACCTGGCGCAACAGCTATCAGGTCATCTACAAGGTCTTCGAGGAGGCGCGGCGTGACGGTGTGAACGTGCCGAAGATCTCCTTCATGCTCCCCTTCGCCGCGGGCGAGAACACGGCCGTCCAGCTGAAGTCCCTGTATCAGGACATCTACCGCCCGGGCCGGTATCAGGATCTCTGGTTCTATCTGGACGGCAAGCCCATGATCATGGCCTACCGCACCTCCCTGACGGAGCGGAGGACGGATCCCCTGGAGCAGGAGATCTGGAACTTCTTCACCTTCCGGGCCGGAGAGCCGGTCTACAACGCCAAGGACTATCACGCCAAACGGGAGGGCACGGAGCGCTGGGGATGGCTCTCCACCACGCCTCAGGCCCTGTATTACTCAGCCGCCGATCCGGATCACGTCGAGATGACCACCGTCGGCGTGGCTCACAACTGGTCGGCGGAAAAGGGACTCACCGCCATGAACGGGGAGAACATCTTCGGCCGCCACCACACCACGGAGGGATACGACGAACGGCCCGACGCCAAGCTCTGGGGCGCGAATTTCGCCGAGCAGTGGGAATACGCCATAGCGAAGAATCCCCGCATCGTCTTCGTCACCGGCTGGAACGAATGGAACGCCGGACGGTACGAATCCTGGCCGCCCACGGACGCCGCGGTGGAGAACGCCTTCCCCGACGAGTTCGACGAGACCTACAGCCGGGACATCGAGCCCACCATGGGGGATCTGAAGGACCACTACTTCTATCAGCTGGTGAGCTATGTCCGCAAATTCAAGGGAGCCCGTCCGGTTCCCGCGGCCACCGCTCCGAAGGCCGTCGATCTGAACGCCGATCCCGCCGTCGAGTGGGCGGACGTGGGACCGGAGTTCATCGCCTACCCCCACAACACCGGGGACCGGGACGCTGCGGCTTACGGAGGCGTGCGGCTGACCGATCAGAGCGGACGGAATGATTTCGTGGGTCTGAAGGTCTCCCGGGACGGGGAGAACTACTATTTCCTGGCGGAGTGCGCCGAGGACATCACCCCCTCTGCCGATCCGGACTGGATGCGCCTGTACCTGACGATCCCCGACCACAAGGACAACGGCTGGGAGGGCTTCCATTACGTGGTCAACCGCACCTCCCCCTCGGCGGACAAGGCAACCGTGGATCGGTTCACGGGGAACGGATCCGAAACCGAGCCCGCGGGAGAAGCGGACTACCGGGTGACGGGGCGGTACCTCGTGATGAAGATTCCCTGCTCCGCCCTGGGTCTTGCGGACACGGAGTCGGAGCTTCAGTTCAAATGGACCGACAACGTGGAGTTCGGCGACATCATGCAGGTCTATATCCGGGGAGACGCCGCTCCCGCCGGACGCTTCCGGTATGTGTACAGGGTGAAATAAGAAAAAAACAGGACGCGGTTTCCGTGCGATGCGGATTCCGCGTCCTTTTCTGTCGGATGTGGGATAAGGGCTCGCCTTCGCTTCTTTACGGAGCGGCTTCCAGAGCGTCGAAGGCTGCCACGTATTTGTCGATGGTCCTCTGCGCGATCTTGGTGAGTCCCTTGATGGTGCTCTGCAGGTTTGTATCGTTGCTCTTGAACTTGCCCGCGAAGACGCCGTCCCGGATGACGCTGCAGAACAGGGTGTCGCCCAGGTCGTAGAACCGGTTCCCGTAGATCAGGTCCAGCATGGCCGTGGAGTTCTCGTCCCGGGTGTACTTGCTCTTCAGCACCTCGTCGTAGTAGACCGGGATCACCTCGTTCAGGGACGCGCAGGCCATGGCCTCGGTCACCGCTCCGGCCAGGTCGTACTGGGTCAGGGTGATGGGGTAGATGTGGATGTAGGCGCCCTCTGTCCGGCTGTAGTAGGTCTCCTGCGCGTCGTCGTACTTCGGGTAGGGGATGATGCCGTAGTCGATGTCCATATCCCGGTAGAAGTGGAGGAACGCCACCCGGACGATGTTGTAGAGCGCGCCGCCGCCGATGAAGAGCGTGTTGTTGGCGTAGTCCGGGAAGTTGTCGGACATGAAGAGCAGGTGGTCGTTGTGCATCATGGAGAGGATGCGCTGGTAGAGGTCCTCGAATTTCTCATTGCCCTCCAGGGCGAAATAGGGCACGTCCTCCTCGTTCTTCTCGACGCAGCGCAGTCCCGCGGCCACCCAGAAGCAGGGCAGGACCTGCTTGGAGTGGGAAGTGATGCCGTAGGTGTCCGCCTCGGTCCACGCGCCGTCGCCGTTCGTGTCGCTGGTTGCCTTCATCATGTAGTCCTGCATGAGATCCAGGGTCCAGCGGCCCTCCAGCACCAGCTGATAGTGGTTCTCCAGCCCCAGATCCTCCGCCATGGCCTTGTTGAAGAGGAGGGTGTTGACGCTGTCGTAGGTGGACAGATTGTGGTCCCCGAAGGCGTAGTAGAGCTTTCCCCGGATGGACATGTCCTTGTGGATGGACTGGGACCAGTATTCCCGGTTCACGTCCACGTAGGGCAAAGCGGAGATGGGCAGGGCGAACCCCTCCTGCGCCAGGGTGTAGCCCCGCCAGTCCACGGACACATACTGATCGAAGGAGTCGTCGCCCGCGGACACGATGCTCCGGATGCTCCCCACGGCAGAATCGTTGGGGACCTTGATCTCCTCAAACGTGAAATTCAGGGTGTCCATCAGCCTGGCGTCCCGCATGTAAATGGCGTCATTCAGCTTGTCGCCGGTCTGCTCCTGGGCGGTCAGGGTGTCGTAGTAGGAGTTGCATTCGATATTCTGGATGCGGTAGGCCGCGCCGCCGAAATCCAGATCCTCCGGCAGGGCGGTCTTCACGGTTTTGTCCTCGGTTTCAGCCTCGACTTCCGCGTCGGCTGAGGGATCCGCGGTCACGTTCTGATCCCCTGCAGCAGGCGTGTCTGAGTTCTCCGCCGATTCGCCGCAGGCGGTCAGGGCGAAGGGCGACGACAGCATCAGAAGTGCCAGCAGAATGCTGAGCTGTTTTTTCATGGGGCATTCTCCTTTTCACGCCGATCCGGTTTCTCTTCCGGACCGTTCACGGTCTGACGGTTCGATCCCCGCCTTTTGCCCCATTATAGCATCTTCCCGACCGGTATTCAATCGGTTCCCACAAAAACTTCCGCTTTTTTCGGACGCGGTCTCGGTTCTGGCTCACCACTAAGGGAAAAAACGTCTGATTTTTCGCCGATTCCGCTCAACCGCTTTCCTTTTTCCGGGATCCGGAGTATAATAGAGGGGATGAACGCCTATGCAATCATTTTCCCACAGAAAGGACACCGCCATGACCGACCTTGACACCGTCCGAGTCCGCGAAATCGCGCGGATCGCCGAAGACAGAATCCGAAACGTCCACATCGGCCTCTTTCAGGGCACGGACAAGCCCCTGTTCCTGATCTCCGAGACCTATCCCGGGATCTGGATGGAGCACGTCTACGACTCCGTATTCTACGCCTCCCGCCGTCCGGAGTACCTGTATCTGGCGGAAAACACCGTCAATCTTTTCATGGACCGTCAGTCGGAGGAGGGCCAGCTTCCCTTCGCCGTCATGCGCAGCGGCTCCACCCGGTACGCCCAGATCCAGGAGTGTGTCTCCTTCTTCACCCTCTGCCTGGAGGTCTGGCGCATGAACCGGGATCCCGCGTTTCTCGAAAAGGCCTACGAATCCGGGAAAAAATGGGACGCCTGGCTGAGAGCGCACCGCATGACCACGGGCCGGGGACTGGTCGAGATGTTCTTCGGCTACGACACGGGCCACGACAACAGCGGACGGCTGGAGGGCATGGCCTGTCCGGGGAACTATTCGGTGAACGGTGTGGAGCAGAACGCGGCGGTCCTTCCTCCGGACGACGGGATCACCCCGATCCTGGCCGTGGACATGAACGCGAATCTCTACGGCAACGAAAAATCTCTGGCGGAGATGGCAAGACAGCTGGGCAGACCTGAGGAAGCTGCCGCCTGGAACGCCTCCGCCGCGCGGATCAAGGAAAACCTCTTCCGGCACTGCTTCTCTGAGGAGGACGCCTTCTTCTACGACGCCGACCGGAACGGAGCCCTGCGGAAATACCGTTCCAGCACAATTTTCCACCTGTTCCTGGAGCGGGTGCTGGATCCGGAGGAGGACCGGGAACTGATCTCCCGGATCTACCGGGACGCCCGGC
>CACYWX010000240.1 GCA_902778205.1 uncultured Ruminococcus sp.
CCTTTATCGAGGAGAAAAAGAAGCAAAAAGAGGAACTCTTTTGACGTCCTGGGTGTTCCGACCTCTGCGGAGGTCGGCTCAGGGCTCCGCCCTAAGAACTGGGGAGCTGCGCATCCCCGGCGACCATTTTGTAAAAGGTCGATCAAAACTTTGAAATTGTTTTGCGACAGCCCGCTCTTCCAACAAAAAACCTCTTTCTCCTCAAAAACCGTGCACTTACTGAACGGGACAGCCCCCTAACACCGGTATTGCGACGCATCAGGCACCAATACAGTGAAGTTTCCGCTTTCTGCGGCCGACTGAGCTGTCCCAGTCATGTGACCTGACTCTCCTTCAGTCAGCACAGCTGACAGCTCCCTCTGGGAGGGAGCCATATGGGAAGGCCGCCCTCCTGCCTCCCTCTCAGAGGGAGGGGGACCGCTCGCGGTGGAAGGAGAGTCTGCTGAAATCAAACGAAATATAAAATCGGCGGATATACATCCTGCCGGCTGAAAGTCCCCTGTACAAAATCTCTTGCCGCTCTTGACAAAGGGGAGCGTTTGTGCTATACTGTGCGGGAATTGACAAGTCAACGTTCAATTTCCCGAAGTATTCAGCAGAGAAGGAAGGGCATCTCCGATGACGGAAGCCTACGACGACCGGTTTATCCGTTTCTCCCACGCGACGGAATCCGTGCTCAAGGCCATTACCCGCTACAAAAACGACTGTCTCGCCCGCTACGGCCTCAGGGGCATGCATCTGATGACCATGGTGTGTCTGTCCCGCTCCGGCGCGGACGGGCTGACGCCCGGGGAACTCGCCAGGCTCTGCGGCGTGGACAAGGCCTTTGTCTCCCGGACCACCGGGGAGCTCCGGCGGCTGGGCTATCTCTCCGTGGACGGCGGGCGGTACAACGCGCGGGTCTCCCTCTCCGAACGGGGACGGGCTGTGACGGGCGAGATCTACCGGATGCTGAACGAAGCGGTGGCGCGCATCACGGAGGGCGTATCCGCCGTGGACGTGGAAACCTTTTACGGGGTGCTGGCCCGCTTCGGGAAAAATCTGGACGCCATGAACCATAAAACAGAACCATCTGCGGCGGGGGCACCGGACGCGGAGGACGACGGAGGAGAGAACCAATGAGTCAGAAGACCTACAAGGTCCGGAATCACAAGAAAATCGAGCACTACTACACGCTGGTCGACAACGTGGGGGAATATCTGGACCTGATGGCGTCCCATGACGGGCGGACCATGTTCGTCTGGAAGGAAAAGGGCGAGGGGCACGAGATCACCTACGGCGCATTTACGGATGCTGTGAAGCGGTTCTCCCTGGGGCTCGGCGCGGCCTTTGCGGGCGAGGAGAAGAGCCGGGTGCGGATCGCGGTGATCGGGGAGACGTCGCCCCGGTGGTTCGCCTCCTATCTGGCGGTGATGGCGGCGGGGTACACGGTGGTGCCCATGGACAAGGAGCTGGCGATTTCCGAGATCTCCGGTTTTCTGACCTTCGCGGGCATCTCCGCGGTGATTTACGCGCCCTCCTTCAACGAATCCATGGAGGAGATCGCGGCGGGGCATCCGACTCTGAAGCTGCTGATCCCCATGAAGGCGCCCGAGACCGAGGCGGCGGAGGGGATCCATCGGACGTCCTTCGACGAGATCTCCGCGGCAGGGGAGGCGTCCGGCGCGGAATTCGCTGCAGACACGGACACGGAGCGGGTGGCCGAGCTGCTCTTCACCTCCGGCACCACGGGCACCTCCAAATGCGTGATGCTCTGCCAGCGGAACATCTTCACGGCCATGAAGGCGGCCTGTCAGTCGGTGGACTTCAACAAGGACGACGTGCTGATTTCGGTGCTCCCGCTGCACCACACCTACGAGCTGACCTGCACCTATCTGGCGGGGTGCAACTTCGGCCTGAAGATCTGCATCAACGAGTCCCTGCGCTATCTGATGCGGGACTTCAAGGAGTACCAGCCCACGGGCATGGTGCTGGTGCCGCTGTTCGTGACCACCATGTACAAGAAGGTGCTGGCGGAGGCGAAGAAGGCGGGCAAGGACAAGATCCTGACCGGCGCGACGAAGGCGGCTCACGCGCTGTCCTTCGTAGGCGTGGACATGAGCCGGAAGCTGTTCGGCGACGTGCGGGAGGCCTTCGGCGGGCGGCTGGAGAAGATCATCTGCGGCGGCGCGGCGCTGAATCCGGAGCTGATCCAGATTTTTGAGACCTTCGGCATCTCCATTTACGAGGGCTACGGCATCACGGAATGCTCTCCCCTGGTGGCGGTGACGCCCTACTACAAGCGGAAGCCCGGCACGGTGGGTCCGGCGGTTCCCTGCTGCGAGGTGCGGATCGCCGACGGGGTCGAGAACGAGGACGGTCTTACCGTGGGCGAGATCCAGGTGAAGGGCGGCAACGTGATGCTGGGGTACATGAACAACGAGGAGGCCAACGCCACGGCCTTCACGGAGGACGGTTGGTACCGGACCGGCGACGTGGGCCACATGGACGCGGACGGCTACATTGCCATCACGGGCCGGATGAAGTCGGTGATTGTGCTGGACAACGGCAAGAACGTATTCCCGGAGGAGATCGAGGAATATCTCTCCGACATCGATCTCATCGCGGAGGCGGTGGTAGTCGGCCGGGAGGAAGAGGACGGCGTGGTGCTGACGGCGGTGATCTACCCCAATTACGCGAAGTACCCGGAGAAGGCTGAGGCGGATTTCCGCGACGAGATCCAGAAGCGGATCACGGCGCTGAACAAGAAGCTGCCCTCCTTCAAGCAGATCCGCAAGCTGGAATTCCGCAGGACAGAGTTCGAGAAGACGACTACCCGGAAGATCAAGCGGCATCTGGTGAAATAAAGCAAGAGCGCTCTTCCCGGAAGATCAAGCGGCATTTGGTGAAATAAGAGAATTGTACGGAAAAGGCTCCCGGTGAGGGGGTCTTTTTCTATGCCCAAGGGCAGTCTTCATAAGGTAGCTGTGGGGAGGGATCAAAATGATGGTTATGCGAAAAAACCACGAAGATTTTCTGTGGAAGCAGAATTAGCCAAGGAGCAGGGAGGATCGTTGAAAAACAGAAAGAAGAGTTTTTTAACCCACCAAGATGGTACAGAGAGCACACCGATGTAATATATGAAAAACCTACCGCCAGAAAGAAAAACTTTCGTAGTGGTAGGAGGAACTTAATATGCTATCCTCAGCTGGAAAAACAACCGAAGCGTTCCTGATTGCTATATATTGAAGGCAAATGACTTTCCAGTGAGTCCATATATAATGTCTCCAATATGATAGCTAAAACACCTCGAATGTTTATGGGGATCTTTTATGCGACTTAAGAAAAACTTCGCATCATAAAGGATACTTATTTTCAAGCAGAGCAAGTGTATTAGCTTGTGGGTTACAGTTCACCAAGGCTTATCATCATAGGGGGTATTTTGGTATCCTTTTTGATTCAATCGTTTAACAAAGCAGTCAAGTCTGCTCTTAAACACCTTGTGAAACAATTTTGTGTTTCCGAAAAGCTTGACTACCGTCGGACTAACTGTATAATAGCAAGAAATAAAAGCTCTTCCCATCTTTGATTCAGCAAGTTTAAAGTCACGATAGCGTCTTAATGTCCAAACCTCAGGACAATCATACGTGCCATATACACAGGTTGCGACATAGCATCCTTTGTCTTTTTCTTTCTTCTGGTAAACATGTGAGGTCGTTCCCCCCAAAAGATTCTTGTGTGTGTAACGTGTTGTTGTTGTCTTTGTGCCATCACTGTTGTGCCGAACTGTCACTTTCCGTCCCATCGCCAAACTCCTCCACATTGACTTGATCCTGGATTCTACCTGCTCATTTCAAATTGAAATGATGCCTGATTCATATTACCACACTCATCCTGAAAAGTCAACAGTCTCACTCATTTTTTCTTCTTGTCGAAAGCTTCCGTTTGTAAATAACTGTGCCTGTTCACTGCTCATTGTGAGGTGATAGGACTTTCTGCCCCGCAAGCCCATATCGGCGAAATGTGCCGATGTGGGCTTACTGTTTTTTGCTTATCTGAATGTTCACTCCCCGCAGAATCCGCTTGTTTTTTCATCCGGGGGATGGTATAATAGGGGGCAGAATCAGAATGGAACGAGGTACTCTATGAACTACGCCGAACTGCATTTCAAGGGAAAGCGGATCTCCCTGCTGGGGGCGGGGGTCTCCAACATGCCCCTCTGCGCCATGGCCGCGCCGTACGCCGCGGAGGTGACGGTCCGGGACAAAAAATCCCCCGAAGAGCTGGGTGAGGCCGCGGACCGCATCCGGGCTCTGGGCGCGAGGCTCATCACGGGGGAGGACTATCTCCGGGGCATCGACGAGGATCTGGTGTTCCGCTCCCCCGGCATCCGGCCCGATCTGCCGGAGCTGAACGAGGCGCGGGCGCGGGGATCCCTCGTCACCTCCGAAATGGAGCTGTTTCTGAACGAGAAGCCCTGTCCCGTTTACGCGGTGACGGGCTCCGACGGCAAGACCACCACCACCACCCTGACCTCCCTGATGCTGGACTCTCCTCTGCTCCGGGGCCGGGTCATTCTGGGCGGGAACATCGGAGAGCCCCTGCTCTACCGCATCGACTCCGTAACGCCCGACGACGTCTGCGCCGTGGAGCTGTCCTCCTTCCAGCTCATGACGGTGGACGCGCCCGTGAAAGCCGCCGCCGTCACCAACATCACGCCCAATCATCTGAACTGGCACACGGGCATGGAGGAATACACGGAGGCCAAAGCCAACGTTCTGAAGCACTGCGGACGGGCGGTCCTGAATTACGACAACGACGTCACCCGCGGACTTGCCGGGCGGCTGAAGGAGGACGTTCCCGTGTTCTGGTTCTCCCTCGCTCCCCTGTCCACCGGCGCGCTCCGGGACGGGGACGGCGCAATCTGGCTGGAGGACGGCGTGATATGGTCCGACTTTCCCGGAGAAGGGAAACAGCGGATCATGACCCGGGAGGACATCCGGCTGCCCGGCCTGCACAACGTGGCCAACTACATGACCGCCATCGCCCTGACCCACGGGGCGTCGACGGACGAGCGGATCCTCGAGGTGGCGCGGACCTTCGGCGGCGTGGAGCACCGGCTGGAATTCGTGCGGGAGCTTGACGGGGTGACCTTCATCAACGGCTCCATCGACTCCAGCCCCACCCGGACCGCGGCGGCCCTTTCGGCTCTGGCGGACCGTCCGGTGGTGCTGATCGCGGGAGGCTACGACAAGCACATCCCCTACGGGCCTCTGGCGGACGCGGTTCTGGATCCCACCTCCACGGTGCGGGCCATGGTACTGACCGGGGACACGGCTCCGATGATCCGGGACGCCATGGAGGCGCATCCCCGCTATGAGGAGGCGGTCCGGGGCGGCTTCCGGATGACGGAGAATCCCGATTTCGACGGCGCGGTGGCGGAGGCGGCGGCCCTGGCCCGGCCCGGGGACACGGTGATCCTCTCCCCGGCGTCGGCGTCCTTCGATCACTTCAAGAACTTCGAGGAGAGAGGACGGCACTTCAAGGATCTGGTGCGGACTCTTTGAGACGAGGGAGG
>CACYWX010000241.1:0-2379 GCA_902778205.1 uncultured Ruminococcus sp.
GTCCCCCTCCCTCTGAGAGGGAGGCAGGAGGGCGGCCTTCCCTTATGGCTCCCTCCCAGAGGGAGCTGTCAGCTATGCTGACTGAAGGAGAGTCTGCCACGCACAGGAACCGCTGACTTAAAAAATCAAAATCTCAAGGAGTTCTCCATGCTGATCTTTCTTCCTCCCTCCGAAGACCTCTTCCCCTCCCTTGCCGCGTACCGGCGGACCTGCCTACTGTCGGGTGACGATATGGATGGATCGGCGGGGCTGGGGGGCTTCGATTCCCTCTCCGGCTGGCTGGAACGTGTCCGGATGCTGGAGTCCCCTGAGGCCGAGCGGCGAGGCTGGCTCAGGACCGTCGTTTTTCTGGCGGTGCGGACCCCCGGCGAATGCTCCCTTGCCGCCAAAGCCGCCTCCGAATCGCTTCCCGACGTGGTCGGCATCGGCAGCGTCCGCTTTCCGAACGGTGGAGGGGAGGAGTTGACCGCCGGTCATATCGGGTACCACGTCCGTCCGGATGTCCGCCGCCGGGGATACGGCTCCGCCATTCTGACCCACGCCGTCTCCCTCTGCCGCCGGAAGGGGATCCGGAATCCCGCCGTCTGCGTCCTGTCAGACAACGAGCCCTCCCTCCGCACTGCCCTGTCCTGCGGCTTTGTCCGGGAGGCCGAGGGCGTCCTTCCCACCGGAGAACCCTTCATCCGCCTGCGGAATAACGATCCGTCCTGACCTCTCCTGCCCGCGCACTCTCCGGAGAATCCCTTCCGGACGGAGGACGCGGGCTTTTTCATCTGCGCGGAGTCCGCTCACAGAAACAGGGGCCTCATCTGCATCCCGCGCTCCGCCATCCCGAGGGCTTCCTGGACCCTTGAAAAATCCGCCGCCAGCGAATGGGGCTTTTTCTCCGGATCGTCCTGACGCATGGGAACGAACCACACGTTCTTCCGGTTCAGCAGGATCCCGATGGAGGAGAGGTTTGCGCTCATGGCGTCGTTGGAGGCCGGGGCGATCAGAAGGGGCCGGTCGGAGCGCAGATGGGCTTTGGCCGCCATGGTGACCGTGGTGTCCGTGATCCCGCGCGCCAGCTTCGCCAGGGTGTTCCCCGTGCAGGGACAGAGGATCAGGGCGTCCAGAGGATCCGCCGGTCCGAACCGCTCCGCCTCCGCCACCGTCGTCACGGGTTCCCGCCCGCATATCTGCACGATCCGCTCCCGCAGATCCTCCGCCGTGCCGAACCGGGTGTCCCAGGTCCCGGCGTGCTCCGACAGAATCGGCACGATCTCATACTCTCCCGCCAGCTCCTCCATCACCGCCAGCGCGTCCCGGTGGGTACAGAAGGACCCGGTCAGGGCGAATCCGATCCGCTGAAATGCCATCTCAAAGACCTCCCTTCCGCTCCATGACGGACAGTACCGACCGCGCGATGATCTCCCCCGCGGTCACCGGCGCGCATTTTCCCGGAAGCCCCGGCAGAGGGATCACCCGGACACCTTCGCAGGGACCGATCCCGGAGTCCCCCGGCGCCAGATCGAACACAACAGTCCCCCGGTCCATCCGTCCGAGGATCTCCCCGTCGAGGAGTTTTGCCGGGATCGTGTTGAATACCGCCGTAAATCCGCAGGGATCCGCCCGCCAGTCGTCAAGCGGAATCGCAGAGCATCCGTCCGACTCCGCCCGGGCCCGGTCCCGTTCGCTTCTGGCCGCCGCCGTCACCTCCGCTCCCAGCGGCACCAGCCGGCGGGCCAGCGCCGATCCGATCCGGCCGTAGCCCAGCACCGCGCACCGGAGCCCCGATACCGCCGCCGGGACCGTATCGATCAGAGCCGCCAGCGCCCCCTCAGCTGTCAGGACCGCGTTCCGGAGCTGGAAGGCCTCGTCCTCGAAGTAGTCCGTCACGTGCAGCCCTCTCTCCCGTCCCGCTTCCCGCACCGTCTCCGGGATCCGTCCTCCGAAGAGCATGGCCCCCGGCTTCATGATCCCCGCCAGGCCGACGACCCGGGGCGCGTCCTTCTCACCGCCCGGCGCGTTCAGCCGTCCTCCGTCCCGGGTCACGGGCAGGGGCAGGATCACCGCGTCCGCCTCCCGCACCGCCGATTCCGCGTCCGCGCACCGCACGACCCGGCTCCGTCCTGTGACCGAAGATTCCGCTCTCCCGTCCGTCTCCGGGCCATTCCCATCCCCGTCGAAGGCCGCGCCCCATACGGCGAATTCCGCGTCCCGGAGAACCGGATTATCCCGTTCCGCCTCCCTCAGCAGGAACCGGAGCGCGGCGCCCATTCTCCCGTCCCCGCCGACCATGCCGATCTTCTTTCCTTCTGGCATATTGCTGTCCTCTCCTTGTGTCATACTAACCTCATATAAAATTGGATCCCCACCGCCACATGATCTGAACCGGAC
>CACYWX010000241.1:2409-7917 GCA_902778205.1 uncultured Ruminococcus sp.
CGAGAATCCCCTCCCGGGGATTCTCGGGGGTGGGGCGGCTTCTCTTGATCTATGGAGGAATTGGCTCCCCACCGTCACATCATCTGAACCGGACTTTGCGAGAATCCCCTCCCGGGGATTCTCGGGGGTGGGGCGGCTTCTCTTGATCTATGGAGGAATTGGATCCCCACCGCCACATGATCTGAACCGGACACTCGGGGGTGGGGCGGCTTCTCTTGATCTGTGGATGAATTGGATCCCCACCCCGGGTGCCTGCGCTGTCAGCATATGCGCCGGTCCTCCGTCCGGTTCCCATTTTCGCCGCCGCTCTTGTAATCCCCGGCGCGATGTGCTATACTGGATGCCGGAATCAATCCCATTTTCCGGAGGTCCCTATGAGACAGCTCATGATGGTCCATACCCTCGACAAGGTTCTCAACGTTCCCGTCACTCCCGGCTTCTTCATCCGGACATGGCGTCCCGGGGAGGAGGAGGCCTGGCTGGAGATCGTCCGCTGCGGACTCTGCGCCCCCGACGCCGGCATCGACGCCTGGAACAGCGCCATCCTCAACCGCGAAAACATCGATCCCGAAACCGACACCTTCTTCGTCTGCCGGGAGGAGACCGGCGAGCCCGTGGCAACCGTCACCGGATACGTTCAGCCGGACGGCCGCGGCGACATCCATATGGTGGCCTGCAAGTTCACCGCCCGGGGCCATAAGATCGGGGAGTTCATGCTCTCCCACGCCATGAAAAAGCTGAAGGCGGAAATGCCCGGGGAGGGCCGCATCGTGGAGCTGACCACGGACGATTTCCGCGTCCCCGCCGTGGTGGGCTATCTGCGGGCGGGCTTCCACCCCGTTCTGTACGACGAGGGCATGGAGGAACGCTGGCGCGCGCTCTGCGACATGCTGAACTTCCACGGCGTCGAAATGCTCACCGAATCCGGCGAATCCACGGGCATCGTCCTCTGAATTTCCACATCAAGGAAAGGAACCGCACCATGAACAACCGCGAATGGTTCAAATCCGCCGGCTACGGCATGATGGTCCACTTCGGCCTCTACTCCATGCTGGGCGGCGAATACCGGGGAGAACGCACCCCCACTTATGCAGAATGGGCCCAGTCGTACTTCGGCATCCCCACCGCCGAGTACTCCGCCCTGGCAAAATGCTTCAATCCCGTGTACTTCAACGCCGACGAGTGGATCTCGGCCGCGAAGTCCTTCGGCATGAAGTATTTCGTCGTCACCTCCAAGCACCACGAGGGCTTCGCCCTGTTCCATTCCAAGGCCGATCCCTTCAACGTGGTGGACGCCACCCCCTTCGGCCGGGACATCATCGCCGAGCTGGCCGAAGCGTGCTACAAGTACGGGATCAAGCTGGGCCTGTACTACTCTCAGGAGCTGGACTGGCACGATCCCGACGGCGGCGGCTACGACAAAAAGGGCGGCTGCTCCGGCCGGGACTGGTTCAATTCCTGGGACTGGCCCGACATCGCCGCGAAGGACTTCACCCGCTGCTTCGAGAACAAGATCAAGCCCCAGGTGAAGGAGATCCTCACGGGCTACGGCGACCTCTGCCTCATCTGGTTCGACACCCCCGGCGTCATCTCCAAGGCTCAGTCACTGGAGCTCTACAACATGATCAAGGAATACCAGCCGGATTGCCTCATCAACTCCCGCATCGGCAACGGAGCCTACGACTACGTGTCCCTGGGCGACAACGAGATTCCCCGGGAACCTCCGAAGGAGCTGACCGAGGCGGAGAGCGGCGACATGAACGGCCTGGGCGGCTACAAGTGGTCCCCGTACGGTCTGTACGAAACCGCCGCCACCCTCAACGACAGCTGGGGCTTCAAGTACTTCGACCACAACTGGAAATCCCCGGAAACCGTGGCCGCCAACAAAAAGCACCTCAACTCCATGGGCGTCAACTACCTTCTGAACGTGGGACCCGACGGACTGGGCCGCATCCCCTCCTTCTCCCTGGACATTCTCCGCCGCGCCCGGGAGATCGAGGAGGAGGAAAACGGCTGAGGTTGATTTCCCGCACAAAACTCCCCGTTCCGGCAATAATACGCACTTGATTTTGTCAATATTTTGTGGTACCTTTATGGCAGAGGCGGACCGAACCGCCGAACAACCGAACCATCAATCATTCAGAGGAGGCTTATCATGCAGCTTCGTCCCCCGTCCGTACCGCTGATTACGGTGGATCCGTATTTTTCCGTCTGGTCCCCCGCGGACACCCTCACCGACGCCGTCACCGTTCACTGGACCGGCCATCCCAACACCATCGTGGGCACCGCCGAGATCGACGGCACCGCCTACCGCTTCCTCGGCAAGCTGAACGCGAAGGACGACAGCCCCGCCCTCACCCAGACCTCCCGGGACTGCGACGCCCTCTCCACCACCTATACCTTCGAGGGCGCGGGCGTCTGCCTCAAGGCCGCGTTCCTGACGCCCCTTCTCATGGACGACTACGACCTGCTCACCCGCCCGGTCAGCTATCTGAAGATCGAGACCGCTTCCCTGGACGGCGCGAGCCACGACGTGAAGGTGAAAATCGCCGTCTCCGAGGAGATCTGCCTGAACAACCGGGGAGAGGGCGAGGTAAAGGCCGAGACCCTCACGATCGACGGCAAGCCCTCCGTGAAGATCGGCAATCAGACCCAGAACGTCCTCAACCGCTCCGGCGACGATATCCGCATCGACTGGGGTTACTTCTATCTCACCGTCTGCGAAGGCAGAACCGGCTGCGAGACCGTGAACGTCCCCTTCGTGCCGAGACGCCGCAACGAAGAAGCGCCCGAGGGCTTCAAGGAAGAAATGACCTTCGTCTTTGCCGAGGCCGAGCTGAAGACCTGCTGCCACCCCGCCGCCCTCTTCACCTTCGCCTATGACGACGTGTACTCCATCGACTACTTCGGCGATCAGCTGAAGTCCTGGTGGAACAAGGACGGCAAGACCATCGAGTGCGCGATCTCCGAGGCGTACGCCGACTACGAGGCGGTTTCCGCGAAGTGCAAGGCCTTCTCCGACCGGCTCTTCCTGGACGCCACCCGCGCCGGCGGTGAAAAGTACGCCGAAATCTGCGAGATCTCCTACCGCCAGTCCATCGCCGCCCACAAGCTGGCCGTGGACAAGGACGGCGAGATCCTCTGGATCTCCAAGGAGTGCTTCTCCAACGGCTGCGCCGCCACCGTGGACGTTTCCTATCCCTCCATCCCCCTGTACCTCATGTACAACCCCGAGCTGGTCCGCGGCATGATGCGCCCGATCTACAAGTATTCCCGCACCGACAAGTGGATCTTCGACTTCGCCCCCCATGACTGCGGCCAGTTCCCGCTGGTGCGCGGACAGGTCTACGGCTCCAACGCCCTCCAGTATCAGATGCCCGTGGAGGAGTGCGGCAATATGCTGGTCATGGCCGCCGCCGTCGCCATCGCGGACAACGAGACGAAATTCGCCGCCGACAACCTCGACCTGCTGGAGGCCTGGGTGAAGTACCTCGAGGCCCACGGCGACGATCCGGAGAACCAGCTCTGCACTGACGACTTCGCCGGACACCTGGCCCACAACTGCAACCTGTCCCTGAAGGCCGTCATGGGCATCGCCGGACTGGGCGTCATCTACAAGATGCTGGGCCGCGAGGACGACTACCGTGCCATGACCGAAAAAGCCCGGAAGATGGCCGAGGGCTGGGCGCAGAGAGCGGCCAACGGCGACGGCTCCTACCGCCTCGCCTTCGACCGTCCCGGCACCTGGAGCATGAAGTATAACATCGTCTGGGACAAGCTCATGGGCACCGGCGTCATGGACAAGGGCGTCACCGCCACCGAGTTCGCCTCCTACAAGCACCACATCAACGCCTACGGCATGCCGCTGGACAACCGCGAGACCTACACCAAGTCCGACTGGCTGGTGTGGACCGCCACCCTGGCCGAGCGGCGGGACGACTTCGAGGAATACGTGGCTCCTCTGTGGAACGCCTACAACAGCACCCTCTCCCGCGTTCCCGCCACCGACTGGTACTTCACCGTCACCGCCCAGCAGAGAGGCTTCCAGCACCGCTCCGTCGTCAGCGGCCACTTCATCAAGCTCCTGGAGTACTCCGGAAAGATGAAGGGCTGGAAGAAGTAAACCCAAGCGCATAAGACAATAAACAAAAAAGCCTGGCAGAACCGAACGGCGGGGATCCCGTCCCACACCCGTCAAAGTTCTTTGCCAGGCTTTCTTTCAAGAAAGCCGCGTCTCCCGCGTCTTCACGCGATCTCCCACACAAATCCCGCGGAGTCGGTGAAGGCGATGTCCTCCGGCGCCATTTCCGCGGCGAAGGCGGCCTTCATCATCCGGGGCTTCACCATGCCGTTGGCCGTGTCCATCATGGTCCGGGATTCCAGCCGGATGTCACCCCATTCGTACTGGATCGTCAGAAGCTCACCCAGCTTCACCCCGGACGACGCCGCCAGAAGCTCCGCCTTGTCCCGGGCGTCCGCCGCGGCCTTTCGGAGAGCTTCCCGCCGCACCGCCTCCGGATCGGACACGGTGAACCGGATCGACAGCTCGGGCTCGGCACCGGATCCCGCGATGCCCTCCAGCAGGTCTGCCAGCCGCCCCATGTCCAGGGGAAAGCCCAGCGTCGTGCCGTGGAATACCCGGTAGCCCGCGAATTCCTGCCGGTACTCCCCCGTTTCGGGATCGTGGACGCCCCGGTATTCCGTGTTCACGTTGAAGGACGCCGTCTTCAGCTCGTCCCTTCCGAAGCCCGCCGCCTCCAGCTCGCCCTTCAGTGCCTCCGTCCTCCGGTCCATGTCCTCGGACGCCCGGCCGTAATCCGGATCCAGCGCGGACAGGTTCATGGTCAGCTCAATCCGGTCCGGAGCCGCCGTCACCTTTCCCGTTCCCCGCACCGTAATGGTCCTCTGCATGGTACTCCCTCCTTTATTATTGCTCCGCCGACAAACAAAGGCTTGTCGGAATTGGTATCCGGCAGCTGAAAATCAAGCCGGTCAGGGGCTCCGGCAGCTGCGCGTTTGAAAACCAGCGTTTCGTTTGCCGTCGCATTCATAAAGCAGGCCGGACCGGCGTCTCCCGTCAGTCCGGCCGCATCATGTTCGATTCCGCGCCGCGGATTTAACCCGGCTCGCCCGCCAGCCATTTCCGGCGGACCTCCTCGTATACCTCGTCCGGGATCTCCGGCTGTACCCACTGGGCCGCCGTGGGAGAGACGTACATGTCCCCCGCCGACTCCTCGAAAGTGCAGAAGGTGTCGTTCCGGACCCGGTCCCGCTCCTCCGGCTTTCTCAGATCCGGCACGTCCAGGGAGGTCCCGCCCTCCACGATGGAGCGGTAGGCCAGGATCCCGGGGATGCACATGTCCACGGCCTCGTAGACGTCCACCGCCTCCCGCCGCGCGTCTTCGTCCCCCAGGATCGAGCGGACGAAGTAGTGGGTCGTGAAGTAGTCGCTTCCGCCGTGGCCGGTGCCCTCCGCTTCGGTCAGAGAGAAGGCAGGCGCGTATTTCT
>CACYWX010000242.1:0-774 GCA_902778205.1 uncultured Ruminococcus sp.
CTTCGAGGGGATCGCCCCCCTGCTCGCCATGATCCGGGCCAGCGAGAAGCACTACGACATCGAAAAGCTGGAGCGGGCCTATCTCTACGCGAAAAACCTGCATGAGGGGCAGTTCCGGGTCAGCGGGGAGCCCTATATCTCCCATCCCGTGGCGGTGGCGGAGATCGTCGCCTCCCTGGGGCTGGACACGGACTCCATCTGCGCCGCGTTCCTGCACGATACGGTGGAGGACTGCCCGGACAAGACCAGCATCGAGATCATCCGCAATCGCTTCGGCGAGGAAGTGGCCATGCTGGTGGACGGCCTGACCAAAATGAAGGCCATCAACGTGGAGGACAAGGAAGAGGCCAACATCGAGAACATCCGGAAGATGCTGCTGGCCATGTCGAAGGACATCCGGGTCATCTTCATCAAGCTCTGCGACCGCCTCCACAACATGCGCACCCTGGGCGTCAAGCCGGAGGCCAAGAGACGCGCCACGGCCCTCGAGACCATGCACGTCTACGCGCCCCTGGCCCACCGTCTCGGCATGCAGCGCATCAAGCAGGAGCTGGAGAACCTGGCCCTGTCCTATCTGGATCCCATCGGATACGCCGAGGTGTCGAACGACATCGAGCGGAAATACGGACAGAACCAGAACTTCATCGAGAACACCCGGGCCTACGTGGCGGAGAAGCTGGAGGAATACGGCATCCACTTCACCCTGGAGGGGCGCGTCAAGACGGTCTACTCCATCTACCGGAAGATGTTCAACCAGAACAAGTCCTTCGACGA
>CACYWX010000242.1:819-6322 GCA_902778205.1 uncultured Ruminococcus sp.
GGAGCTTGAGTGCTACACGGCCCTGGGCATCATCCACGAGCTGTTCAAGTCCATCCCGGGCCGCTTCAAGGACTATATCTCCACGCCGAAGCCCAATATGTACCAGTCCCTGCACACCACGGTCATCGGCCGCGACGGCATCCCCTTCGAGGTCCAGATCCGGACCCGGGAAATGCATCAGGTGGCGGAGTTCGGCATCGCGGCCCACTGGAAGTACAAATCCGGGGCCAAGAGCAAGGAGGAGATCGACAAGAAGCTGGCCTGGATCTCCAAGCTCATCGACGCGGAGAACAGCGCCACGGACACCGAGGACTTCATGCAGGCTTTGAAGATCGACATCTTCTCGGACGAGACCTTCGTGTTCACCCCCAAGGGAGACGTCATCGCCCTGCCGCAGAACTCCACCCTCATCGACTTCGCCTACGCCATCCACTCCCAGATCGGGAACCGGATGGTGGGCGCGAAGATCAACGGCATGATCGCCCCCATCGACAAGGTCCCCCAGACCGGCGACATCGTGGAGGTGCTGACCTCCTCCGCCTCCAAGGGACCCAGCCGCGACTGGCTGAAGATCGTCAAGACCAGCGAGGCCAGAGCCAAGATCCGCCAGTGGTTCAAGAAGGAAAAGCGGCCCGAGAACATCAAGATCGGGCAGGCGGAGATCGAGCGGCTCCTCGGCAAGTTCCGGGTGAAGCCCACGGACGCCCAGGCGGAGGAGATCGTCTCCGGCACGGCAAGAAAGCTGGGCATGGCGGACGTGGAGGACCTGTACAACGCGGTGGGCTACGGCGGCGTCGCCATGACCAAGGTCTCCACCAAGCTGAGACAGGAGTACGAGCGGGTGGTGAAGCCGGACGAGGAGGCCGCGGTCACCGAAACGGACCAGGTCCAGACGGGCCAGCTCCGGAAGCGCGGCACCGGCGGCATCATCGTGGACGGGGAATACGGCTGCGAGGTCAAGTTCGCCAAGTGCTGCAATCCTCTGCCCGGCGACGAGGTCATCGGATTTGTCACCAAGGGCTACGGCATCTCCATCCACAAGCGGGACTGCCCCAACGTGGCTGCGGGTCTGGCCCGTCCGGATCAGGCGGACCGCTGGCTGAAGGCCGAATGGGACGTGGAGGAGTTCGCGGCGGGATCCAAGGCCGTCTACGAGGTGGGCCTGACCATCTACGCGGAAAACGACATCCGGCTCCTGTCCAACATCACCACGGCCCTGGCGGACATGAAGGTGACTCTCCTTGCCATCAACACCAAGAAGCGCACGGACGACGACATCATCATCCAGCTCACCGTGGGGTGCAAGAACGTCGACCACTACAACTCCATCCTCTCCCGGCTGAAGCAGGTGCCCCGCGTCCGGAACATCGAGCGCGGAGGCGCGTGAGGCCCGGAGGAAGGACGGATCGGAATACAGATATGAGGTGAAGCCATGCTTGCCATGATACAGCGGATCGCCCGGGGACGGGTCACGGTCGGAGACGAGGTCCTGGCAGAATGCCCGGGGAAGGGACTGCTGATCCTTCTGGGCGTGACCACGGAGGACGGAGAGGAGGACGCAGCCCTTCTGGCGGATAAGATCGCGAAGCTGCGGATTTTTTCCGACGACGAGGGCAAAATGAATCTGTCCGTGACGGACGTGGGAGGCGGCGTGATCGTGGTGTCCCAGTTCACCCTCTGCGCCTCTTACCGGAAGGGGAACCGTCCCGATTATCTGGCGGCGGCCCGTCCGGAGCAGGCGATCCCTCTCTACGAATACTTCGTCAGCCGGATGCGGACCGTCGTCCCAGAGGTGTCCACGGGGCGGTTCGGCGCGGATATGCAGGTGGAGCTGGTCAACGACGGCCCCGTCACCATGCAGCTGGCTTCGGCTGTGCTGAAGCAGCCGAAGCGGGGGTGAGCCATGATCCTGCACATCGACGGCCTCCTGAAGCCGTATTATGTACAGACCCTGTGCATGATCTTCTTCCCCGGCGTGAAATTCCCGGAGGGGGAGGAGAGCGGCCCCGAGGTCCCGGAGGGATGGGTCTCGCTTACCGAGGAGGACGAGGGCGTCCGGGCAGAGGTCAAGCTCACCGCGCCCGACGGGGAAGGGACCCGCGCCTCGGAGGGATCCGCCTTTGTGAAATGGAGCGCGGGAAACGGCGAGCCCGACCGGGTGCGGAAGCTGGCGGCGGGGGAGGCCTTCCTGGAGGCGGGCCGCGCCATGACCGGCATCCGGCCTCCCTGGGGCATCATGACCGGAGTCCGGCCCGCCAAGGTGGCCACGGAGCTGTTCCGGGCGGGATACACGATCGACGAGGCCGCGGAGGCCATCGCCCGGGACTACCTGACCGAGCCGGGAAAGGCCAGGCTGGCGGCGGACGTGTCCATGGCGGAATCCCGTCTGATCACTCCGGAGTCGAGGCGGCAGTGTAGCGTCTATATCGGGATCCCCTTCTGTCCCACCCGGTGCGCCTACTGCTCCTTCGTGTCCTACACCTCCCCGGGGCTTCTGAAGCTGATCCCGGAGTATCTGGAGGCCCTCGGCAACGACGTGGACGGGATCTTTTCCGTGATCCGGGAGCTGGGCCTGGAGGTCGCCTCCGTCTATATCGGAGGGGGGACGCCCACGGTCCTGACGGCGGATCAGCTGTCCGGACTGCTGGCCCGCATCGGAAAGAACCTTGAGGCCGCCGGCGCTCATCCGCTGGAGTATACCCTGGAGGCCGGACGCCCCGACACCATCACGCCGGAGAAAATGGCGGCCGCGGCGGAAGCGGGGGTCACCCGGGTCAGCGTCAATCCCCAGTCCCTGAATCCCGAGGTCCTCTCCGCCATCGGAAGGGCGCATACCCCCGGAATGTTCTTCGACGCCTACCGGGTGGCGAGGGACAGCGGCGTGCGGGACATCAACGTGGACCTCATCGCCGGTCTCCCCGCGGATACCCCGGAGTCCTTCCGGTACACGCTGGACGGAGTCGCCGCCCTGGACCCGGAGAACATCACGGTCCACACCTTCTCCGTGAAGAAGTCGTCGGAGTTCCGGGCCGAGGGGCGGTTCGATCCGTCCTCCGTCACGGCGGCGCAGTCCGTGGATTACGCCGAGGAGGCCCTCCGGAAAGCCGGATACATCCCCTATTACATGTACCGGCAGAAGAACACCGTGGGCAATCTTGAGAACGTGGGCTGGTCTAAGCCGGGGCACGAGGGCCTGTACAACGTCTATATGATGGAGGAGATCCATTCGATCTTCGGAGCCGGAGCCCACGCCGTGACCAAGCTGGTGTCGGAGCCCGCCCCGGACGGAAGCGTGCGGATCGAGCGGCTCTTCCAGCCGAAATACCCCTACGAATACCTCAGAGAATACCGGGAGGGAGCCGGCGAGCGTCTGGAAGCCCTCCGGACCTCCGCCCGCGCATTCTTCTCTCACACATCGGAGCCGGAGAAGAGGGATCATTAAGTGATCAAAAGATTCAGCGGGAGGAAGGAGCCGTATCTGCCTTCCCCTCTGGGAGAGAGCTCATGAAATTCTCCCGTGTATCCGCTGACGTGAATCATCCCATCCCTGCATCGGACTCTCCTTCAGTCAGCACAGCTGACAGCTTCCTCTGAGAGGGAGCCGGGCTGCAAGAATCCGTTTCAAGTCATTTACCTGGAGTACTGTCCATTGAAAAACATCAACTGCAATATTCATACCACAGAAGAGGCGGAGGCGTACGTGAGCCTCTGCGAGACGCGCTTTTCGGAACGCATCGACGAGGCCCTGGAGTCCATTTTCTCCGGCGAGCCCGTGAGGATCATCGCGCTGGCGGGTCCCACCTGCTCCGGCAAAACCACCACCGCCTCCAAGCTGACCCGGCGCATCGAGCAGTCCGGGAAACGGGCCGTGGTCATGTCCATCGACGACTTCTTCAAGGACCGGCGCGACCGGAACGTGGTGGACGGGGAGAGCCCGGACTACGATTCCGTCGCCGCCATCGACCTCGATTATCTCGAGCTGTTCGTGAAGCGGCTGACCGCCGGACTTCCGGTGCTGGTGCCCCATTACGACTTCACCGCCACGGGCCGCACCCGGTACGACGAATATTATCCGCATCCCGACGATATATATGTCTTCGAAGGGATCCAGGCGGTCTATCCCGAGGTGACGCGGCTGTTCGGAGAGCGCTTTTTCAGCGTCTTCATGAATGTGAAGGAGGACGTCCGGTGCGGGGACTCCGAGATCAACCGCGACGAACTGCGGCTTCTGCGACGGGTCGTGCGGGATTACAAATTCCGCGGCGCGACGCCGGAATTCACCCTCCATCTCTGGGAGGGAGTTCGGGAGAACGAGCGGAACAACATCTTCCCCAATGCGAGGAAGCGGGACCTGACGCTCGATTCGTTTCTGGACTACGAGCCGTTTCTGCTGTCGAGATACGCCGTGCCGCTTCTGGAGACGGTGCCCGCCGACAGCCGCTACCGGGACGAGGCGGAGGACCTGGCGGGGAGACTGGCCGCGTTCGACTGCCCTCTCGTCGTGGAGCGCATGATCCCGCATAACTCCGTGTTCCGCGAGTTCATCGGGTAAGCGTGTCCCGCGCCCTCCCGCGGAAGACGGTTCTCCGGGAGGCGCGCTTGCTGAAATCGGAATCCGGGAAGTCCGGCCGGGGTACGAGGGGCGTTCTGGCCCTGACCGTGTCCAATCTGCTGGTCAAGGCCGCCGGTCTTCTCTTCAAGATCCCCATGAACTACGCCGTGGGCGACGCGGGCATGGGGTATTACAACGCGGCATATTCCGTCTATGCCCTGCTGTATACGCTGACCACCGCCGGCATTCCCGTGGCCCTGTCCGTCATGATCGCGGAGCAGAGGGCGCGGAACAGCCTGATCGGAGCGGAACAGACCTACCGTCGGGCGCTCCTTCTGATGCTGTCCGCAGGAGGAGCAGGGTGCACGCTTATGTGGGCGGGAGCATCCCCCCTTGCCTCCCTGATCCGGTCCCCGGGATCCGTTCCGGCCATCCGCGCGGCGGCTCCGGCTCTGCTGTTCATCTGTCTGTCCGGCGCGGCAAGGGGATGGTTTCAAGGCTGCGGGAACATGACGCCCACGGCGGTTTCCCAGCTGGCGGAGGCCTTCGGCAAGCTGGTCTGTGGGATCGGCGGGGCCCTGTACGCCGTGCGGCGCGGACTGCCGACTCCGGTGACGGCGGCATACGCGGCGGCGGGACTTTCGGCGGGCTCCTTCCTCGGGATGGCCTATCTGCTGACGGCGCGCCGACTGGGAAGCAGGAGGATGACCCCGGGCGGATTATCCGGTCCGGCAGTCCTGTCCGACGGGCGGATTCCTCTCGGACAGACGCTTCGGGATCTGGGACAAATCGCCCTGCCCGTGACCCTGTCGGCCTCCGTCATGAGCCTGTCCTCCGCCATGGATACCCTGTCGGTTCAGCGGATCCTGCGGAGCATGGGAGCCACGGCGGAGGAGGCGGCGGCGCGGTTCGGCAACTACACGTCGCTGGCGGTGCCCATGTTCAATCTGC
>CACYWX010000243.1 GCA_902778205.1 uncultured Ruminococcus sp.
ATACGAGAAAGCCGGGTTTAAAATCATTAAATCACTTCCAAAACATGAGATGTTTGAGGGAGAAAAAGTAAATTGCTGGCTGATGGAATTAGCACTGTAAATTCCAGTTTGTATTGCCATGCCGCGTCAAACCTTGGACGATCGCTGGAAAAAAATAAAACGGTCGGCCGGCCTGAATGCTGCAGGGAGGCTGGGATAATGTGATTGGCAGGAGCGGTCGTGTCTCCCCATCTGACAGCCTGTTTACCTCAAAAGAAGGAAAACCGTATGACCTACATTCTATCCGATATTCATGGCAATATGCGCCGCTGGCAAGGGATCATGGAACAGATCGATCTCCGGCCTGATGATGTGCTCTACGTTCTCGGCGATGTGATCGACCGGCATCCGGACGGGATCACGATTCTGCGGGAGCTGATGGCGATGCCGAATGCGGAAATGCTCCTCGGAAACCACGAGGACATGATGCTCTCCGCGCTCACCATGCGCGTAGACCCGGACGATCTTTGGTCGATCCGTATGCGGCGGGAAGCGCTGTCGCGGTGGTACTATAACGGCGGCAGTGTGACGCACGACGCGATGGACCGGCTGGACGGAGCCGAACGGCGGGAGATTTTCCGTTTTCTCCGCTCCCTCCCGACCGAATACCGCCTGACGGTGAACGGGACGGACTGGCTGCTGGTGCACGGTGCGCCAAGGGAACTTTGTCCCGAAGGGGAAGACTCGCGGGACTTCACGATTTGGGAGAGGCTGTCCACCGACGCGGTGATGCCCGAGGGCGTGACGGTGATTTTCGGTCATACGCCGACCTCGGAGTATCAGGACGCAAATCCCCTCCGGATCTGGCACGGCGAGCGCATGATCGGGATCGACTGCGGAAGCGGCTTCCCGGAGGACTGGCCGGAGCGGGGACGCCTTGCCTGTCTGCGGCTGGAGGATATGCGGGAGTTTTACGCGGAGTGAGAATACGGAGGTACAAATGACCAGACAGGAACAGCTGATTGCGGTCTTTGAAGATACACAGACTTACTATATCGAAAACCCGACGCTCGCCGAAGCGGTGAAGGAAAGCCGGGATCATACGGTTTTCCACCCGGCAGACGATTATCCGAAGCTCCCGGAGGCAAAAGGCGAGGGCAGGATTACTGTCACAAATTCGAAGACCTTTCAGGCGGCAATGGAGCAGAACCGGAAACATCCCGGTCAGCGGATCGCTGTGCTGAACTTCGCCTCCCCGACGAATCCCGGAGGAGGCGTGAAGCGGGGATCCAGCGCCCAGGAGGAAAGCCTGTGCCGGTGCTCGACCCTGTATCCGACCATTGACCGCCGATGGCTGTGGGACAAATACTATACCCCGAATCGGGAAGCGCACGATCCCGTCGGCTCGGACGCTTTGATTTACTCCCCCGGCGTCGTGATCTGCAAGACGGACGACAGCATTCCGGTACGTCTGCCGCCCGAAGAATTCGTGACAGTAGATGTGATCACCTGCGCGGCTCCGAATCTGCGGGAAAGACCGTGGAATCCCTACAATCCGGGGAGCGGTTCGTCGGTATGCCTGACAAAGGAACAGCAGTACGAAATCCACCTGAAACGGGCAAAGCACATCCTGCATATTGCGGCGGCGCACGGGGCGGAAATCCTGATCCTCGGCGCGTTCGGCTGCGGCGCGTTCCGGAATGATCCCGAGGTGGTGGCAGCGGCATATAGGGACGCCCTCGCGGAGTACGGGAAGTATTTCGACGAAATCGAATTTGCCGTGTATTGCCGGGGGTACGAGACCGGGAATTACGACGCGTTCAGGAGAGTTCTCGGACAATGAGAGACAAAGGCGTGAAGAATCTCCGCCCGCACTATGATCGGCGAAGGAAGAGGTGGCGGGTGGACTTTGAGGATCGGGACTCGGAAGAAGGCGGACTTCTCTACGTTGCCGGTGAATTTGCGAAGACGGGACTTTACTTCCCGTACAACGATTCTGAAACGAGAGGCAGGGAATACCCCGGACACGCGCACAGCTTTGAAGGGGTGCTCCATGCTCTGCTCGACGATCCGGCAGGATTCACCGTCGAAGGCTTTGAGGAGTACTATTCCGAACAGGAGCGGGGCATGCTCCGGGCGGTGCGGGAGAGACTGCGGGAAGTGATCCGGGGTGAAGGAGCACGGTAACAGACAAGGAAATCTCCTCGTGTCGGTCCTCTCCAGGCGATCCGGCGGCGCGTGCGGTCAGCGGGGCAACTGCTCCTTCCGGGGAGAACACCCACGACAACGCGGGGAGCGGACGTGAGGCATATGAGACCCCGTCTTGTTTTGTTACTCCGTCTCAAAGTTAATGATGACAAGGTTTTGACGGCATTGCAGCTTCCGATTGGGTGTTATCGGTGCCATCAATAGTTAGGAACATTGAGTCGCTTGTCCCGACGGTATATCTCTGAATATCTCCGTTTCACTACATAGGGGTCGGCAGTACCGACCTCCGGCGAGTGAACAGAACTATTTCCGGACTTTCGGCAGAAGGTGCGGTACCGGCGTTTCTGCGGCGCGGACCTGCCCGCTGCTTCTCAGGAGCAATCCTCCCGCATCTGCCGGAGAAACCGTTCGGCGAGGGGCGTGAAGGTCCCGAACTTATTCCAGATCAGATACAGCCTGCTCTCGAGTCTCGGGGACAGGGGCCGGAAGACAAGACCGCTCTCCGGGGAGGTGTCCACGAGATGTTCGAAGCTCAGCTGCGCCCCGAGGCCCTCACGCACAAACAGGGAGGCGTTGTAGGCAAGGCGGAAGGATCCCTCCAGCGTCAGTTCTTCCCATCGTTCCCTCGCCCATGCCCGAATATCGCCTTCCCACGCCTGCCGCGAGGTGAAGAGCGGAAGCCCGACGAGATCGTCCACCGTGACGGTCTCTTTTTTTGCAAGCGGCTCATCGGCTGGGAGGATCAGGCCCCAGAGATCCGCCTCCGGAAAGACGAGGAAGTCGTATTTTCGCCGGTCCGGCTCGTCGCAGATCACCGCGAAATCGAGGAGGCCCTTGTCGAGCTTTTCCGTGACCTGCTCCGTGTCACCGCTTGTGATGTGGTATCTCAGGCCGGGAATCTGTTCTTTCAGGATGCGGAGCTCCCTTGCGAGATACCGGATCCCGAAGGACTCGGCCAGACCGAAATACAGATCCCCGCCGGTGATGTCGTCCAGAGCGAGAAACTCTCCCTCGATCTTGTCCACCATCGCAATGAGATCTTCCGCGCGGTTTCGGAGCAGCACCCCTTCGTCGGTCAGCGAGATCGAAAAGCTGTGCCGCTCGAAGAGCTTTTTTCCGAGCTCGTCCTCCAATGCGCGGAGGGCCTTGGAGAGTGTTGGCTGAGTCACATGAAGGATTTCCGCGGCGCGGGTCATGTTTTCCTCCCGTGCGACGGCGAGAAAGTAGCGGAGCGTTCTGAGTTCCATGGGATCCTCCCATTATTCCAATCGAGCATATCATGATATTCATTATAACCATTTGCGCGCCGGCTGTCAAGGTGGTATAATGAATTTGCAAACCAAAGGAGAACGACGGCATGGAGATGGAAACGTACACGGACAGACTGGCCGGACTGCTGCAAAGAGAAGAGGATCTTCTTCTCTGTCGGGCGGGACGGCTTGAGGAATTGAAAAAAGCTCTCCGGAAACGGCGGTGCGTCCTCATGGACGAGCTGCACGAGAGTCAGAGAAAAGTGGACCGGATCGACACGGTGATCCGACAGATCGAAAAAGAACTGAAAGAGAGGAACGAGAAATGATCGTCAAGGAAGAACTGAAGCTGAGTGCGGAGTGGGACAAGACTTTCCCGAAGAGCGAGAAAGTGAACCACAGCAAGGTGACCTTTGTGAACCGGTACGGGATCACCCTGGCAGCGGATCTGTACGCGCCGAAGAACGCGGAGGGAAAGCTCCCGGCCATCGCGGTCTGCGGTCCCTTCGGCGCGGTGAAGGAGCAGTGCTCCGGACTCTATGCCCAGACGATGGCGGAGCGGGGCTTTCTGACCCTCGCTTTCGACCCGTCCTTCACGGGCGAGAGCGGCGGAGCGGTCCGGTATATGGCGTCCCCTGACATCAACACCGAGGATTTCATGGCGGCGGTGGATTTTCTCTCCCTGTGCGAGCTGGCCGACCCGGACCGCATCGGGATCATCGGGATCTGCGGATGGGGCGGCATGGCGCTGAACGCGGCGGCTCTCGACACCAGGATCAAAGCCACGGTTGCCTCCACCATGTATGACATGACCCGCGTCAACGCGAAGGGGTATTTCGATTCCGAGGACAGCGAAGAGGCGCGGTACGAAAAGCGGGCTGCGATGTGCGCGCAGAGACTGGAGGACCTCAGAGCCGGGGAATACAAGCTGGGCGGCGGCGTGGTGGATCCCCTGCCCGAGGACGCGCCGTATTTTGTGAAGGACTACTACGATTACTACAAGACTTCCCGCGGGTATCATCCCCGGTCCCTCAACTCGAACGGCGGCTGGAACGTCGTCGGCTGCGAATCCTTCCTCAACCAGCCCATCCTTCAGTATTCGAACGAGATCCGTTCGGCGGTGCTGGTGATGCACGGGGACAAGGCCCACTCCTGCTACTTCGGCCGCGACGCCTACGCCGATATGGTGAAGGATTCGAAGTACGCCGACAATAAGGAGCTTCTCATCATCCCCGGCGCGACCCACACCGATCTCTACGACGGCGGCGGGAAGGGAGCGATCCCGTTTGACCGGCTGGCGGCATTTTTCGGGGCCTATCTGCGGTAAGGACGGAGCAGGATGAAAAAACGTTTCATGAAGGCTTTTCTGCTGTCCGCTCTTGCCCTGCTTCTCCCGTCGTGCGGGACAGTCCAGACGGGAACGGAGCCGGCAAAGATACGGGACACAACCGCGGATTCTCCTTCGGAAACAACGTTCGCAGGGGAGAGCCGGGAATCTGACGCGGAGGTTGGTATGTTCGACTTTGAAAACAAAACCGTGACCTTGAACAGCGGTTATGAAATGCCGATCCTTGGCATTGGCACTTACGCGCTGTCCGATACACAGGCAGAAAACTCTGTTTATTGGGCCTTGAAGGCAGGCTTTCGCCTGATCGATACCGCCCGTATCTATGGCAATGAGGCAGGAGTCGGAAGAGGGCTTCGGAGGGCCATTGATGAAGGAATCGTAACCAGAGAAGAAGTATTTATTACGACGAAGACGTGGACCAGCGACTTTGATAACGGTGACGCTGCAGTGGATGCTTCTCTTCAGCGTCTCGGTGTCGATTACATTGACCTGATGATCCTGCACCATTCCCAGCCAAGAAACGATGTGGATGCCTATCAGGCTATGGAAAGGGCTGTAGAAGCCGGAAAGCTTAAGTCTATCGGACTTTCCAACTACTATGAGCCCGAGGATTTCGACCGCTTGGTAAATGCGGCGACCATACTCCCTGCGCTGCTGCAGAATCCGACGGGC
>CACYWX010000244.1 GCA_902778205.1 uncultured Ruminococcus sp.
GCCATGAGCGGGATCCCCATTCTCTCCGGGCTCATGCTGGGAATGAGGGCCGGAGCCGCCGCGGTGATTCTGGACGCCGCCCTGGACGCCCTGAAATCCGCCCTGTCCGATAAGAACGGGCAGACCGAAGCGTCCTCTCCCTGCAGTCTCCGGACCGCGCTGTTCGCCGTCTGCCTCGTCCTCTGCCTCTTCACCGGCCTGTCCTCCGTAAAGATCCTAGCGGGAGCCGCACTGGCGGGAGGAGCAGGCGCGCTGATCCTCTTCCTGAGGGAGAGAGCCGCCGCCCGGCGCGAACCGATCCGGAGAGTCCCGGACACCGGCCGGGAGGGAGGCTGAGCCGTGCTGACGATCCTGTTCCGGCTGTTCACGGCCTTTCTGCGGGTGGGAGCCGCGGCCTTCGGAGGCGGATACGCCGTGCTTCCCCTGATCCGGGAGACCTGCCTTGCCCACGGATGGCTCACTCCGGAGCAGTTCGCGGACGTGGCGGCCTGGGCGGAATTCACCCCCGGTCCCGTGACCCTCAACGCCGCCTCCTGTGCCGGATTCACCGCCGCCGGGATCCCGGGAGCCCTGGCCGCCACGGTGGGATGCGTCCTCCCCTCCCTGCCCATCGTGGCTCTTCTGGTGTTCGTTCGGCGGAAATACCGGGAGCATCCCCTGTTCTCCGGCGTTCTGGGGGGACTCCGATCCGCCGTCTGCGCCCTGATCTTCTCCGCTTTCGCCGCCCAGCTCTTATCGGCGGGCTTCGGAGGCGCTTCCCTGCCCGAGGTGCTGACCGGCCATGCGTCCGCGGATTCCGCCGGGCTTCTGCTGTTCGGCGGAGCCTTCGCCCTGTGCCGTGCCAAAACCGTTCCGCCCGCTGCGCTGATTTTGTTCTGCGGACTCTGCGGCGCGCTGATGGCGTGAGATTCCGAGGTTCAGACCGTAATCGATCAATCAAAAAGGGACAGCGTCCGAACTGTCCTTTTTTCATCTTTCAAAATCGGCACCCAGCCGTCAGATATTTCCGCAGAATCCGGAGCATAACCGCCGCGCCGCCGTTCATACTATGCGGGAATCCAACGAAAGGACGGGTTATACAGCATGAAAAAGATTCTTGTGATGCTGGCGGCGGCTGCGATGCTCATGACGGCCTGCGCGCCGGACAACCGGATCGGAGGCGGGACCCAGAACGGCGGCTCCGGCATGACGGATACGGACGGGACTCCCGGCAATACGCCCGCGGACGGCGGGACCGCTCCCGCGATCAGAACGGGACCGGCACGACGGAGGGCTCCGACAGCGCGGATCAGGGCGGCGAGGGGACCGGCTCCCTCCGGCGTGATCTGAGACGGGACGCCCGCCGGTCCATGGATGGGGATCTCCCCTCCGACACCCTGGGCGACCGGGACGGGGACGGATTTATTGAGAACACCGTCATGGACGGTCCGGACGGGGAGGCAGGTTCCCGGGCATACCGCAGGGTCCGGTCCGTGGAGAGCGCCGAGGACGCCCGCAACTTCCTCGGTTCGGGTCTTCTGACCGCCGCTTCCCTGCCCGGCATGGCGGAGGTGCGGATCCTGGAGGACGAGGAGCGGGACAGACTGGCGGATAAGGCCGGCATCACCGACGCGGACGGCGTGCGGGACGTGGTGGTGGCTCAGGCCGCGGGGGACGACGAGGATTTCTCCGTGGTGATGCTGCGGACGGACGGGTCCCACACCATCGCCCTGAGCCGTGAGCTGGGCCGCAGGGTGGACGCCGCGAAGCTCCACGCGTGCCCCGCCGGCGAGAGGACCGTGTCCGTGACGCTGGACGACGACGTGGTGATCCTCTCCGGCGACCGGGCTGAGGTGACCGCCGCGCTACAGGCTCTGGTGAAGGCCGCGGACGGCGTCTACGGCTACGTGGGCAGCGCGAGGATCGTCGAGACTGCGTAATCCGGCGACAGAAACGGGCTGTCGCAAAACAGTCTGAAAGTTTTGATCGACCTTTTACAAAACGGTCGCCGGGGATGCGCAGCTCCCCAGGTGTCGGGGCAGCGCCCTGAACCCGCATGGGTTTCATCTGCGATGAAACCCGGCAGAGTTGCGGAACACCCAGGACGTCAAAGGAGTTCCTCTTTTTGCTTCTTTTTCTCCTCGATAAAGGAGAAAAAGAAGGACAAACGTCTTTGATCTATAACAGGGCCGTCGCATTTCTCCATTTTCAGGAGTTAATGCGACAGCCCCTTTTTGATTGCTTTCCGTCAGATTCTCCCGTCCGCCGTTCCGCTCACAGCGCGTCGGCCGGGGCGTCGTCGGGATAGAAGCCGCTGTAGCCGGTCTTCGGCATGGCGTCCAGCCGGGCGATCTCCTCATCCGTCAGCGCGAAGTCGAAGACGTTGGCGTTGTCGACGATCCGGGAAGGCGTCACGGACTTCGGCAGGGGAACGGCGTCCTTCTGCAGGGCATACCGGATGCAGACATGGGCGGCGGTCTTTCCGTGGGCGGCGGCGATCTCGTTCACCGTGGGATCCCCCAGCACCGTCCCGCATCCCAGCGGGCTCCAGGCCTCCACCAGCATCCCGTGTTCCCGGGACCATGCGGCGGTTTCCGGCTGGGTATAGCCCGGATGGAACTCGATCTGGTTCACCATGGGCGGGATCTCCGCTTCCTTCAGAAGGGGCTCCAGCTGCTTCGGCAGGAAGTTGCTGACTCCGATGGCCCGGATCTTCCCGTCCCGGTACAGCTTCTCAAAGCCCCGCCAGGTGGACAGGTTGATCTCGGCCCAGTCCGGGGAGATCTTCTCCACGCAGGGCCAGTGGATCAGGTAGAGATCGATGTAGTCCGTGCCCAGCCGCTTCAGGGACGCCTCGCAGGCCGCAAGGGTCTTCTCATAGCCCCGGTCCGTGATCCAGTGCTTGGTGGTGAGGAAGATGTCCTCCCGCTTCACGCCGGAGAGCCGGATACCCTCTCCCACGCTCTCCTCGTTACCGTAGGCCGCGGCGGTGTCCACATGCCGGTATCCAGCCTCAAGGGCACAGCGCACCGCGTCCCGGGCGATCTCTCCGTCGGGGGACTGCCAGGTGCCGAAGCCCACCACCGGGATCTTCACGCCGTTTGTCAGCGTCCGGGTGTCAGTCAGTTTGTTCATTTTCCAGATTCCTTTCCAAATCGTTACATCGTTATGGTTTGTCGTTCCCATACTGGTCCCGCCCGCCGCAGACGACCCGCGTGACCCGGATCCCCTCGTCGAACAGGGTGAAGTCCGCCCGCTTCCCGGGAGCCAGAACGCCCCGGTCATCCAGCCCGAGGATCTTCGCGGGGGAGGACGAGGCCATATACACCGCGTCCGTCAGGGAGATCCCCGCCTCGGTCATGGTGCGGACCAGACGGTCCATGGTGGCCACGGATCCGGCGAAGGCGCTCCGATCCTCAAGCCAGGCAACGCCGCGCTCCACCGCCACGGGCAGTCCGTTGTCCAGCGCGCCCAGCACCGACGGCCCCTCGGGCATGCCCGCCGCCCGCATGGAGTCCGTCACCAGGGCGATTTTCTCCCGGCCCTTGAATTTGTATGCGTACCGGAGCAGCTCATGGGGCAGGTGGCATCCGTCGGCGATGAGCTCCACGGTCATGCCGTCCAGATAATACGCCGCCTCCAGCACCCCCGCCACCCGGTAGGCGTTGACCCGGTGCACGCTGCTCATGCAGGAGTAGAGATGGGTCACGTGGGTAAAGCCCGCCTCCCAGGCCCGCACGGTCTCTGCAAAGTCGGCGTCCGTGTGGCCGATGCAGGGGAGGACTCCATGGGAGAGACAGGCCCCGGCGAACCGGCCCGCTCCGGGCAGCTCGGGAGCCGCGGTCCAGCGCAGGATCCGGTCCGACGCCGCGAGGATATCGTCCGTCTCCCGCTCGTCGAAGGGACGGATGAAGCGGTCCTCCTGGGCCCCCTTCTGGGAGGACGCCAGATACGGCCCCTCCAGATGCAGGCCGGGCATGGAGGGCAGGTCCGGATCGTCCCGCACCGCCTCGTAGGCCTCCGCCGTCCGCATGATCCGCTCCCCGTCCACGGAGGTGGTGGTGGGGATCAGGGTGGTGGTACCGTGCATCCCGTGGGTCCGCGCCGCCGTCCGGAAGGCCTCCGGGGTGCCGTCCAGAAAGTCCGCTCCGCCCGCCCCGTGGGTGTGGATGTCGATCCATCCCGCCGAGAGATACGCCCCTTCCCCGTCAACGGTCCGATCCGCGGGCTGGTCCTTCTCCGTCAGATCGAGGATCAGGCCGTCCTCGTAATATACCTTCAGCCCGTCCCGGACGCCGTCCTCCGTCACGACCCGGACGTTTCCGATCTTCGTTCTCATAGCGTTTCGGGGACCGTCTCGGCGCCGCCCGCCTCCATGGAGCGGATCAGAGCGTCGATGATGAAGACGGGATACACCAGCTCCTCTGGGGTCTGCCGTACCTTCCCCTCCCGGAGCATGTCCGCCAGCTCGCACAGCTCCGGCATGAAGTACTCTCCGCCCAGATCGATCCTCTCGCAGGCGACGCCGTGTCCGCCCAGATACACGGTGACGGAATAGCCGGTCCCGAAGTAGGCCGTCACGTCGAAGTCCGGATAGCGGAACACCGCCGGAACACCCTCACCCTTCCGCTCGGCCTTCACGGAGACGATGTTCTGCCCGAACACCTCCGTCACCATCTGCACGAGGTGCTGGGAGTAGAACCAGAAGTTGCCGTAGTCGTTGATCAGATTCACGGGAGCCGTCACGTGGCCTCCGGTGACCGCGTTCCCCTTCTCCCGGACCAGCTTCTTCATCCGGACCGTCCCCTCCGCGCCCGCCAGGGACGAGCCGCCGCAGAGCAGAAGGTGCTTCTCATGGGCCAGACGCACCAGCTCTCTCGCGTCCTCAACCGAGGCCGTGATGGGCTTGTCGATCCAGAGCCTCGCGCCGTCGCGGATATACGGCAGGGCATAGGGCAGATGGACGCCTCCGTGCCGCGCCGTGATCATGACCGCGTCCGCCTCTCCGACAAACGCCGCCGGATCCGTCGATGCGCGCGGCACGTCGTATTTGTCCGTGATCGCTTGATTGGACGCCTCGTCCCCGGCCACACCGATGAGCTCGATGTCCGGGAACCGACGCTCTCCCTCTCTCGGAGCCAGCACGGAGGCAAAGCCCGCGCAGTGGCTGTTTTCGCTTCCAAGAATGGCGATTTTGACCATCAGTCCGTCCTCCGGTTTTTCCTCACCGGTCCGAGACCAGCGGATTCTGCGCGTGCACCAGCTCCATGATCCGGATCTGCTGGATCAGCTTCTCCGGCTTGATGAGCAGCTCGGCTCCCTCTGTCAGATGCCTGTAAAGATTGTCGTAGAACACCATCGGACCGGCGTCGAAGGCGCTGCCCCTGAGATCCTCCTCAAATTCGTGCCAGTTCAGCTTCTCCGAGCAGTAGGCGGGAGACAGGCTGTCCGCGCCGCAGATGGGCTCCAGGGTGAAGGCCGGCATGGGGCAGTCGTCGAAGTACTTCCAGCGGATCTTCGACGTGGTGGCGGAGAGGGAGCCCTTTCGCCCGGAGATGCGGTAGGTAAAGTCGCTGTAGGCGTCCGAGGGATTGATCTCCAGGTCCACGAGGGGCCTGCCCGGAGCCGTCAGAATCACCTTGGCGTAGTCCTCCGCGTCTCCGGCGGAATTGATCCGGCGCAGCTGGGAGAATACCGTGGGCATGCCGTCGTAATCGAGGAGCGTCAAGGCTTGGTCCAGCGGATGGGGACCCGTGTTCTGCAGGCATCCGCCGTAGTAGCGGAGACAGGTCTGCCAGTCCCAGCGGCGGGAGAAGCCTGAGAACCGGATGGTGATCTGCTGAAGCTCGCCCAGGAGTCCCGTGCCGATGATCTCCCGGATGCGCACGAAGTACGGTGCGACTCTCGACTGCTGGAACACCGTCAGGGTCACGCCGTTTTCCTTCGCGCACCGGATCATCTGCTCGCACTCCATGGCGTACTTCGAGAAGGGCTTCTCGCTGACCACGTTCTTCCCGGCCCGGAGCGCGTCCATGGTGACGGGAAAATGGAAATGGGAGAAGGTAGAGTTCACTACCACGTCGATGTCGTCCCGGGCAAGCAGCTCCCGGTAATCCTCGTAAACCGCGCATCCCGGATATTCGGCCTTCGCACGCTCGCGTCTTGCCTCAATGAGATCCGATACGGCGGCCACCTCGTAATGCTCCTGCCCAGCTTCCGTGCGGAAGAAGGCCCCGTGGATGTCCCGGCCGCTTCTTCCCTGGCCGATGATGCCGACTCTCAGCTTTTTCATGCTCTCTCCTCCTTATCTTCTGCCAGCGGTCTTCCGCTCAAATCCCAGAAGCCGCGCGCTGTCCCGGTCGCAGTACATCACGGCGTGAGGGTGCCGTCTCATGACCGTCGCGGGGCAGTTCTCCGAAATCTCCTCCGTCAGGGTCCTCTTCACCGCCTCCGCCTTGGTGGCCGCCGGAACCGAGCAGAACATGGCCGCCGCCCGGGTCAGCGCGGGAACCGTCAGGGTCAGGGCGTGTGTGGGCACCGCGTCCAGATTCGGGAAGCACCCGTCGTGGACCTGCTGCATCCGGCAGACCTCGTCCAGCGGAACCAACTTCACAAGGGCGGGATCGTCGAAATCCGCCACTCCGGGGTCGTTGAAGGCGATGTGCCCGTTCTCCCCGATGCCCAGCACCGTGATGTCCGCGGGATGCGCCTCAAGCAGAGCGGAATACCGCCCGATCTCAGCCTCCGCGTCGTTCGACGGATCGATGAGGTTCACCGACCGGAACGGGACCAGCCCGAAGATGTGCTCCTCGAGATACTTCCCGAAGCTCTGGGGCGCGCCGGGCTCCAGTCCCACGTATTCGTCCATGTGGAAGGCGTTCACCCGGGTCCAGTCCACGTCCTCCTTCACCAGCGCCGCCAGGGTCTCGTTCTGGGAGGGAGCCGCCGCGAAGATCATGTTGATCTCGTCCTTCTCCTCCAGCAGACGCCGCATTTCCTCCGCGATGTCCGACGCCGCGGCCTCTCCCATGAGAGTCCGCTTCTCATGCACCCACACCCGGAGCGCGTCCTTTTTGCACAGCGTAACCGTTTCCCACGTCATATCCTTCACCTCGTTCCCCTGAAGGCGATCCCGGCAAAGCCGAAGGGCTCGATCCGGGACAGGCGGACCGTTCTTCCACAGACCTCCCCGGTGCAGTTCACGTACCGGACCTCCTCCGGATCCGCGTCCAGCTCGACAACCGGCTCCTCCACGGCGTCCGGGAAGAGATTCCACAGGCCGATCTGCCCGTCGCACTTCCCGTCCGGCATCCGATGGCCGGAGGTGATCATATAGAGATCGGGATTGCCCGCGCAGTCCGCCGGGAACCAGATCCCCTCGGGGTACGCCTCCCCGATCCAGCGGCCCTGCTCCATCAGCTCCCGGT
>CACYWX010000245.1 GCA_902778205.1 uncultured Ruminococcus sp.
TTGATTTTTCATCAGATATCGTTTTTTCGACTGTCTTTCGACAGTCTTGTTTTTGTGCCTGTCTGCTCCACCTTACCTTCAGAGGTTAGTTTCAAACTTGCCTCCTGTGTACTGTTTTTCGTATGGAAACGGGAGGTGCCCGTCCGTGGAAATCTCAGGGATCCGGTCATTCACCGCTCGAAAAGTCCTTGATAAGCCTGTCGATGGACTTCTGCCACACCTTCTGGCGCGACGCGTAGTACGATGCGAAATTGCCGTTCTTCTCGCCCATGAGGTTCGACATGGTGAAGCCCATGGAGTTGTAGTTGCCGAACACGAACCCGAAGTCGATGATGCCGCCGGGCTCGATCATCTCGATGATCCGGACGGAGGTCTCGTCCCGGGCGCCCCGGTACTTGAGGGCCGTGTCGATGACCGCGGGAGTGACCGTTTTCCAGGATTCCGCCGCCATCGCCTCCGTTACGGTGCCGATGAACTCCGCGTCCTCTGCCGTCACCGGGACGCTGACCAGGGGACTGGAGCCGTCGGACATGGTGAGGTACTCCTCCTGGGCGGCGTCCCATTTGGGATACGGCAGAATCGCGAAGTCCTGGTCCATGTCGTTGATGATGGAGATGGCGTGCTCGAAAACGCCGTTGAAGAACAGTGCGCGGTTCGCCTTGAAGACCTCCCTGTGCAGATCCCAACCGCTGGTCGTGATGGTCCCGTTCGACTCATAGAACAGCCGGTAGACCTTTTCCACCATGGCCGCGAACTTCTCCTCGTTCATATCCAGCACGGGCATGCCATTCTCGTCCCGGGATACGGTCTTTTCGCCGAAGGAGTAGATGAAGGGCGTGGCGTAGCTGGTGGTCTGAGCGGCAAGGCCGTAGAAATCCGCGTCGCTCTGCATGCCGTCACCGTCCAGATCCTGCCACTTGTCCCTCACCTGCACGAAATAGTAGTCGATGGTGAAGTCCCCGGCCAGCACCGTGTCGTAAATGGTGTCAGTGAGCCCGTACTCCTCGCCCAGCTGTTTGTTCATGTAGACACAGTAATAATGGGTGAGAAAATAGGGAGAGATGCCGCCGGCCATCAGGAAGGACTTCCCGGCGATGCTCAGGTCGTCGTGGGCGCTCTGATTCCACCAGGGACGGTCGGGATCCACCCGCTCAAACTCGTTCCAGTCCCGGTAATGGTGGGACAGGGCGAGGTTGGCGGTGTTGATCATGTGCTGGGAGATCAGGTCGCAGGAGTCGTCCCCGGCCCGGACCAGATTCTGGATCATGCTCTGGACCTGCCCTGTGTCGCGCTCCCCGTCGGTCTCGAGGGAGATGTTGAACCGCTCCGACACCGCGGCGTTCCGGTTGTAGACGGCGTCGTTGATCAGGGCTCCGGTGAGCTCCTCGGACACGAAGTCGGCGGTGCAGAAATCGTAGGTCAGCACGCGGAAGGACCGGCCCCCGTAATCCGCGGCGGGAAGGTCATCGGACACCTGCTTCCGGGCTTCGATGGAATCCGGCTCTTCCGTCTCCGGCGCGTCTTGCGGACCGGGATCGGAGGAGACGGGGACGGTTACGGCGGGTGAGGCCTCCTGTGCTTCCCGGGAGGCGCAGGAGACGGCGGGGAGAATCAGCATCAGTGTCAGCAAAGCGGAAAGGGATCTTCGGAGCATGTTCATCTCGTTCCTCCTTTTCAGTTGCGGCCGCGAACCCCGGCTTCCGTTGTCAAAGGCCTTCCGGGACTGCGGCGGGCTTTACTTCATCGGACCAAAGCGTTCAAGTTGAGTATATACCAAAAGGGAGAAAAAATCAAGAGAAGCCGCCGATCTTTTGTGCATTTTTGTCAATCAAGAAACGATTAACCGGAATTCTCTCCCCTTCGTGACAAAAAAACGCCCCGTTCCCATCCGTCTGTTCAGGCGGAGGGTCCGGGGCGCGTCATTCGGTTCTTCGGTCAGGTCATGGTTGTGATCGGCACATTCAGCTCTTCCAGATGTAGAACACGACGTCCGAACGAGGGCAGGAGGCGTTGGTGGCGTATCCCTCCGCAGTACCGCTCAGAATCCCGTTCCAGGAGGCCCAGTTCTCCGCGTCCTCGTACCAGACGGAGGAGCCGCTGTCGCCGGGTTTCCCGCAGGTTCTCCACAGGAAGGTGATCATCTGCCCGCGGGTCACGGAGGTAGAGGGAGAGAAGGTCCCCGCGCCGGTGCCGTTGGTGATGCCGTTTTCCACCGCCCAGAGGACGGCCTTGTAAAAATAATCCCATTCGTGCACATCCCAGAAGGGATTGTAGTAGGATTCCGGCTCAGGCTGACCGCAGGCGCGCCACAGGAAGGTGACGGCCTGTCCGCGGGTCACGGTATCGTAGGGAGAGAAGGTCGCGGCGCTTGTGCCCGTGGTGACGCCGGTGTCCACCGCCCACTGCACAGCCTCGGCGTAATAATCGGACCAGAAAACGTCCCCGAAGCCGGAAACCGTCTCATAGGCCGCGCCGGAGCCGGTACCGCTGGTGCTTCCAGTATTCCCGGTGTTCCCGGAATCTCCCGCCGTATCGCCGCCCCAGCCGTTGCCGGAGAAGGTGCATCCGCTCTGGGTTACGGTGGAGTTGTCCGAGGTATCGACAAACTCCGAATTCCGGTTGTTCTGGAAGACGCAGTTCTCAAGGGTCAGGTAGGACTCCCAGAGGGAAATCGCGGGAAGGCCGTAGCTGTTCACGTAGGCGTTTCCGGAAAAGGTGCAGTTTCGGAACGTGGCTCCGGTCTCGCCCAGATTCATGATGTCCTCGCTGCAGTCCCGGACGGTGGTGTTTTCAAACCAGAGATCGGAGCAGGAAGAAGCGTTGATTCCTTCGATGCCGCAGCCGAAAATATCGCAGTTCGTCACGGTCAGGCCGTCGACGCCCCACATAGACAGCACGCCGTTCGAGCAGCCCTCGTCGGGGGTGACCCGGTGGCCCAGGGTGAGGTTCTCCAGAGTGATGCCCGAGCACTCGCTGAGGAAGAGGACCTGATCGTTCCCGTCGGTGATGAGGATGCTGGAAGAGCCGTCCCCTCTCAGGGTCAGGTTCTGAACGCCGGAAATCTCCAACTCCCGGTCGAACACGTACTCCCCGGCGCTGAGGATGACGGTCCGGTCGGAGCCGATGGCGCTTCTCAGCTCAGCGGCGCTCGACACATAGATCTCCTGCGAACCGCCCCAGGCAAACGCGGGGACCGCCGCAGTCACACACAGGACAAGGCACAGGAACAGGGACACAAGCTTCTTCATGCGGGAATTCCTTCCTTCAAATGTGGTTTTGATAAGGGAAAACATGCTTCGTCATTATACCATATTCCGATCGGGTCCGTCAAGAAGCGCGCGCTTTTTTCCGGGATCCCGCTGAACGCTCATAAAGTTACGGCTTCAGGGAGAACACCGCCGTGGGATCCCCGTCTCCCAGCACGTCCCGAAGCTCCTCCGGCGTCAGTCCCTCGACCCTGCCGAGGCGGGTGAAGGTCCAGGTGTTCACGTCGTAGTAGATGGTGATCTGGTTCCCCTGATAAAGGATCACGTCCCCCGGCTCCGTGGTGATGCGCTCGTCGTTGGTCACGAGGGAGGTTCCAAGCGGTCCGACCTTTTCAAAGCCGCCGTAGTCGCGCATGTCCACGGTGAGATCTCCCTCTTCGAGCAGGGCGGCGAACGCCTCCGCCGAGGAATTGTCCGCCAGCCGGATGGTCACGGTCCGGTCCCCGATGTGCGCGTAAATCATGGCCTCCTCCTTCGCCGTCTCATCCGGCACGCTCTGTACGTCCTCTTCCTCCGGCGCGCTCTGCGTATCCGCCGCTTCAGCCGTTACCGCCGTTTCCTCCGTTTCCTCCGGCCGATCCGGAACGCCCGGGTTCTCCGTCCCGACCGGGGAGCTCCCGCAGGCGACGAGGCAGATCAGAAGAGCGGACAGAGACACGAGGACCGGGATCTGCTTCCGTTTCATTCGTTGTCCTCCGCGTTCAGCCCAGCTTCGCCGCGAAGTCCGCCATGATCTCCGAGATCCGGATCTGCTGGGGACATACCTCCTCGCAGCTCTGACATCCGATGCAGGAGGAGGGCTTCTTGTCGTCCGGCATGGCGGAGAGAGCCATGGGCGCAATGAAGCCTCCGCCGGTGTACCTGTCCTCATTGTAGAGGGCGATCAGCCGGGGAATGTCCAGCTCCATGGGACAGTGGGCGGTGCAGTAATGGCAGGCCGTGCAGGGGACGGTGCCGAGGGAAAGCATTTTGTCCGCGATCCGGGCGAGGGCCTCTCTCTCCTCCTCCGTCAGCGGCTTGTCCTCCGCGAAGGTGGCGAGGTTCTTCTCCAGCTGTTCCTCATTGGACATACCGGAGAGGATCACGGTGACGGAGGGGATGCTCTCGAGGAAGCGGAAGGCCCATGCCGGGATCTCCTCGTCCGGACGGAGGACTTTCAGGACCGCCTCGTCCTCCGGAGCCAGCGACGCCAGCTTTCCGCCGCGCAGGGGTTCCATGACCCATACCGGGATGTTCCGCTCCTTCAGCAGCTCCACCTTTTCCCGGCCGTTCTGGAAGGTCCAGTCCAGGTAGTTCAGCTGGAGCTGGCAGAACTCCATATCGTCCCCGTAGGCGTCGAGAAACCGCTTCAGCACGTCCGGGCTTCCGTGACAGGAGAAGCCCAGATGCCGGATCCGCCCGTTCCGCTTCTGCTCCGTGAGGTAGGAATAAATGCCGTATTTCTCATCGTCCAGATAGGCGTCGATGTTCATTTCGCAGACGTTGTGGAAGAGGTAGAAGTCGAAATAGTCCACGCCCAGCTTCTCCAGCTGCCGCTCGAAGATCTCCTCCACACGCCCCCAGTTGGAGGGATCGTAGCCCGGGAATTTGGTGGCCAGATACCAGCTGTCCCTGGGATAGCGGCCGAGAGCCCTTCCCATGACCAGCTCGGAGTTCTCCCCGTGATAACCCCAGGCGGTGTCGTAGTAGTTGATCCCGCTCTTCATGGCAGTGTCCACCATCCGGAGGGCGGCGTCCTCGTCGATCCGTCCGTCGTCTCCGTTCATCACGGGCAGGCGCATGGCCCCGAATCCCAGCGCGGAGAGCTTCATCCCCTGAAAATCCCTGTAAAACATGAATCGAATCTCCTTTTTCTCAGTAGCTTTTACCACGCGAACTGCGCGGCTGCTTATCCGTGGGGCGACCCCCACCTCGGTTGACGAGAAGTGCTCGTTTTCTCGCCAGCTGTCTTATTTTACGGGCCCATAAAATAAAACAAATCAGCCGTTTTGGCTTTGAGCAACTTATATATCCTACCAAAAGATCGATTCACTTGCCAATGCAAATTTCTTCATCTATCTTAAACAAAATCACGCTAAAGTATCTATTTAACCGTAACGACTGCGCTTACTAAAAATAAATAAAAAATTTTTGACTGGCCGTTTTGCGTCGTTTGATTAAAGGATCGATAAGGTGACCAGCAATCTAGC
>CACYWX010000246.1 GCA_902778205.1 uncultured Ruminococcus sp.
ACGCGGACAGCGAGGACTACATCCCCGTGGAGGACCGCATCGCCGTGTTTGATCTGGACGGCACGCTTTTCTGCGAAACCGACCCCAACTATTTCGACTATACGCTCCTCAAGTACCGCGTGCTGGAAGACCCGGACTACAAGGACAAGGCGTCCGACTTTGAAAAAGAGGTCGCGAACAAGATCAAGGAGCAGAACGAGACCGGCAAATCCTTCTCCGGCCTTGAGGTCGACCACGGCAAGGCGGTCGCCTCCGCGTTCGCCGGCATGACCGTCGCGGAGTTCAACGCCTACATCCAGGAGTTCAAGAAGCAGCCCATGCCCAGCTACGACGGGATGCTGCGCGGCGACGGCTGGTATGAGCCGATGCTGCAGGTGGTGAGCTTCCTGCAGGCGAACGATTTCGCCGTCTATATCGTCAGCGGCACCGACCGCCTGATCGTGCGCGGCATCGCGGACCATTCGCCGCTGGGCGTTCCCAACAGCCGGATCATCGGCTCCGACGAGACCATCGTATCCAGCAATCAGAACGGCGCGGACGGCCTGAACTACGTCTTCACTGAGGGCGACCGGCTGATCCTGGGCGGGCAGTTCCTCATCAAGAACCTGAAGATGAACAAGGTCTCCGTCATCATGCAGGAGATCGGCCAGCAGCCCGTGCTCTCCTTCGGCAACTCCACCGGCGACTCCAGCATGGCGGAATACGTCACCAGCGGCAACAAGTACCCGTCCCTGGCGTTCATGCTCTGCTGCGACGACACCGAGCGCGAGAACGGCTCCGAATCCAAGGCCGCGAAGATGTTCGACCTCTGCGGGGAGTTCGACTGGGTGCCGGTTTCCATGAAGAACGACTGGACCACCATCTACGGCGCGGGCGTCGTAAAGAAATAAGCCCGGAAAATCGGATCATGATAAAAAGCTCCTGTGCGGTCAATTCCGCATGGGAGTTTTTGCCGTGAAGGGGAAAATCAGCCCCGGTCGTTCCGGTTTTCTTCCGCTGCCCGGATGAAGCCGAGGAACAGAGGATGGGGCTTGTTCGGCCTCGATTTGAACTCCGGGTGGAACTGCACGCCCACATAGAACGGGCGCTCCGTCAGCTCCACCGTCTCCACCAGCCTCCCGTCCGGGGAGAGTCCGGAGAGGGTCAGACCCGCGTTCTGCAGGAGCTCCCGGTAGTCATTGCCGAATTCATAGCGGTGGCGGTGGCGCTCGGAGATGCTTGTTTTCCCATAGCATTTTTCCATCACCGTGCCGGGGACGATGGAGCAGGGATACGCCCCGAGCCGGAGGGTGCCGCCCTTGTCGATGTCGTCGCTCTGGCCGGGCATGAAGTCGATCACCCGATGTGGCGTGTCCGGATCGAACTCCCCGGAGTGGGCGTCAGGAAGCCCCGCCCTGTTCCGCGCGTATTCGATCACCATGATCTGCATGCCGAGGCAGATCCCGAAGCAGGGGACCCCGTTCTCCCGGGCGTATTTCACCGCGGCGATCATGCCGTCGATGCCGCGGGCGCCGAAGCCTCCGGGGACGATGATCCCGTCCGACTGCCCCAGGATCTCACGGGCGTTTTCGTCCGTCAGGGCCTCCGAATCGATCCAGTCTATGGAGACCTCCGCGCAGAGAGCGTAGCCCGCGTGACGGAGGGCCTCGGCCACGGAGAGATAGGCGTCGTGCAGGGCCACGTACTTGCCCACCAGAGCGATTCTCACGGTCCGCGTACAGGTCCGGATCCGTTCCGCCATCTCCCGCCAGTCGACCAGGTCCGGCTCCGGGGCGTCGATCCCCAATTCCCGGCAGACCACCGCGGAAAAATTCGATTTCTCCAGCATCAGCGGCGCCTCGTACAGGCTCGGCAGGGTGATGTTCTCGATGACGCAGTCCCCGGGCACGTTGCAGAACATGGCGATCTTTTTGAAAATCGCGCTCTCCAGGGGCCGGTCGCAGCGGAGGACGATGAGGTTCGGGTGGATGCCCATGCCCTGAAGCTCCTTCACGGAGTGCTGGGTGGGCTTGGATTTGTGCTCGTCGGAGCCGGAGAGATAGGGCACCAGCGTCACGTGGATGAAGAGGCTGTTCTCCCGCCCCACCTCCAGGGAGATCTGCCGCACGGCCTCCAGAAAGGGCTGGGATTCGATGTCGCCGATGGTGCCGCCGATCTCCGTGATAACCACGTCCGCGTCGGAATGGCGGCCCACGCTGTATACGAACTCCTTGATCTCATTCGTGATGTGCGGGATCACCTGCACCGTGGAGCCCAGGTATTCGCCCCGCCGCTCCTTGTTCAGCACGTTCCAGTACACCCGGCCGGAGGTCAGGTTGGAGAAGCGGTTCAGGTCCTCGTCGATGAAGCGCTCGTAGTGCCCGAGGTCCAGATCCGTTTCCGCGCCGTCCTCGGTGACGTAGACCTCCCCGTGCTGATAGGGGCTCATGGTGCCGGGATCCACGTTGATGTAGGGATCCAGCTTCTGCGCCGCCACCTTCAGGCCCCGGGCCTTGAGCAGTCTGCCCAGCGACGCCGCCGTGATGCCCTTGCCGAGACCGGACACCACGCCGCCGGTCACAAAGATGTATTTTGTCATGTGAAGCCTCCCGTGTTCCGTGACAGTTATGAATTCGCTCCGCGAATGCGGACAGGTATGGTTTTGCTTTGCAAAAGTGATGAGTTAAAAAGACGGGCTGTCAGCCTTTTTCCTTTGCTTTCATCGTTTTTACCGAGGAAACAAGCATCCGGCGAAGCTCAATGATTTTCCCGCGTATCGCGCGGAAATCCGGTTCGGTAATGCTTCCGACCTCGTGCAGCAGATCGAGCCAGTAATCGCTCTCGTTGCACTCCTTCAGAGCGATTTCCAGCTTTGAAATGAAGTCCTTCGTACTCTGTGCGTATTGGGCTTCGTAAACATTCGCTCCGACCGAGGTGCCGGCCCGCATCAGCTGATTCACCAAAGCAGCCTCGACTCCGTTCTTTCGCAGTTCGCGGCACAGCAGAACAACCTGAATCGCGTATTCCTTCGCCTTGTTTCTCAGAATACTGTCCGCCAATTCGCATTCCTCCCTCCAAACCCGCCACAGGCGGTCATAACCCGGCAAAGCCGATCCTCACAGACGCGAAGCGTCCCATAACTGCTCACTTTTTCTCACTCCCACTCCACCGTCGCCGGAGGCTTGGACGTGATGTCGTACACCACCCGGCTGACGTTCCGGACCTCGTTGGTGATCCGGTTCGAGGCCTTTGCCAGGACCTCATAGGGCAGGCGGGACCAGTCGGCGGTCATAAAATCGTCGGTGGAGACCGCGCGGAGTGCCACTGTGTATCCATAGGTCCGGGCGTCTCCCATGACTCCGACGGTGCGGGAATCAGTCAGGACGGCGAAATACTGATTGGTCTCCCGCTCCAGCCCCGCGGCGGTGATCTCTTCCCGGAAAATCGCGTCGCACTCCCGCAGGGTCGACAGCTTTTCCTCCGTGATTTCCCCGAGGACGCGGATGGCCAGTCCCGGACCGGGGAAGGGCTGACGCCACACCAGCTCGTATGGAATCCCCAGTTCCAGTCCCGCCGCCCGCACCTCGTCCTTGAAGAGCAGGCGCAGAGGCTCCACGATCTCGTCGAAGTCGATCACCGAGGGCAGACCTCCCACGTTGTGGTGGCTCTTGATGGCGGCCGCCTCGCCGACTCCGCTCTCCACCACGTCCGGATAGATGGTCCCCTGCACCAGCACGTGGACGTGCCCGATCTTCTTCGCCTCCTCCTCGAAGACCCGGATGAACTCCTCCCCGATGATCTTCCGCTTCCGCTCCGGCTCCGTCACGCCGGCCAGCCTCGAGAGGAACCGCTCTCCGGCGTTCACCCGGACGATGTTCATGTCGAACTTCTCCCGGAAGGTCTTCTCGACGATGTCGCCCTCGTCCTTCCGGAGCAGGCCGTGGTCCACAAAGACGCAGATCAGATTGTCCCCGACGGCCCGGTGAAGGAGCACCGCCGCCACGGAGGAATCCACCCCGCCGGAGAGGGCGCAGAGGACCTTTTTCCCGGCGAGCCCGGCCCGGTACTTCTCCACCGAAGACCGCACGAAGTCCTCCATGGTCCAGTCGCCGGAGCAGCCGCAGACGGTGAAGAGGAAATTTTTGAGCATGGTCTTCCCGTATTCCGTGTGCATGACCTCGGGATGGAACTGCACGCCGTACAGCCGCCGTTCTTCATCCGCAATCGCCGCCGCCGGGCAGTGCTCCGTGGTGCCGATCACCGAAAAGCCGTCGGGGACGCGCTTCACGTAGTCCGTGTGGCTCATCCAGACCGTGCTTTTTTCCGGGATTCCTTCGAACAGAGGGGATTTTTTTCGGGTCAGCTCCACCCTGCCGTACTCCGAAATCGAGCCCGCGGAGTCCACCTCGCCGCCCTCCAGCCATGCCAGGAGCTGGCACCCGTAGCAGACGCCGAGCACCGGGATCCCCAGGGAGAGGATCTCCCGGTCACAGTGCGGAGAGGCGGGATCGTAGACGGAATTGGGCCCGCCCGTGAAGAGAATCCCGGAATAGCCCGCCGCCCGGATCTCATCGAGGGAGGTCTTATACGAACGGATCTCGGCAAACACATGATGCTCCCGCACGCGCCGCGCGATGAGCTGGTTGTACTGGCCGCCGAAGTCCAGCACGAGTATTTTGTCCATGTTCAGATGGTCCTTTCTTCCGATTGGCCTGCATACCCGGTCCGATCCCCGCGGATGATTCCGTCGGCGACCTCACGCCGGGTCACGCACCGGTCCATGGCCTGCTTCTCGATGAACCGGTGTGCCTCGGCCTCGTCCATGCCCCGGGTGCGGATCAGGATCCATTTGGCCCGGTTGACGAGGCGTATTTCTTCCATCTTTTCCTCCAGGGTGAGGGACTTCTTCTCCGCCTTCCGGAGCCGTTCCCTGGCGCTCCGCATCCAGGACAGGGCGGTCGAGACGGCGCTTTTCGACGCGGGCTTCGACAGGACGAACACCCCGCATCGGCCCAGCCTCTCCTCCGTCTCCGCGTACAGCTCCGCCCGGACCAAGAAGAGCACGACGCATCCGCCCGAGGAGGAATCGACGGCGTACCGCACGCCGCTGTCGTCCGGCAGGGGGGAGTTGATGAGAACGAGGTCAAATTCCCGCTCCGCCGCCGCCCGTTTCGCCGCCGATACGTCCGATACGGTCCGAAGGGGCCGGTACCGCTCCTCCGGCAGCAGGGAGACTAGAGCCTCCTCCGTCTTCCCCGGCGCGGAAACCAGCAGAACGCTGTATCCGCGGTCTTCGTCAGTCATGGATCCTCCCTCCCTTCCCCTGTGGTTGCGTGATTTTCATGTCACTCCGCGCCGTAGGCCTTCCGAACGGCCGGGGGCAGGCAGTCCCGGATGAATCCGCTGTCCCGGGCGAGGATACGGGCTGACGGAAGATCTGCGGGCAGACGCCTTCCGTCA
>CACYWX010000247.1:0-453 GCA_902778205.1 uncultured Ruminococcus sp.
CTTTTAAGATTCATACGCTTCATTTTGAGCTCCTTTCTTTATCGGCGGCGTATTGTTTTTCCGCCCCTTCCCGCGACTGTATGCCTCCGGCGTTCTTGAAGATTACCGTTCCCGTCTCGTCGGTCGAGTATGTGTACTCCACCCAGCCGCGGTAGCCGTCGGGGAGAGGACGATCCGCGGGCTCGTAGCGGCGGAAGAAGCCGTCACCCAGCGGGAAATACCCCTCGCCCGTTCCGCGGTATTCCGTCAACTCCCACACGAACGGGCCTTTTTTCTCCTCTTCCTCGTCCTCCGCCGTCCCCAGCCGCAGGAATTTCACCAGTCCCACGCCCGGCGCGTACCAGAACTCGAGGTGCCCGGACCAGTAGTCGTGCACGCACCTGACCTCCGCCGTGATGTGACGGCAGTCCGGGAAGGTCCCGGCGGTGAAGGTGACTGTTTCGTCCTCCCCGA
>CACYWX010000247.1:497-5913 GCA_902778205.1 uncultured Ruminococcus sp.
TGCTCTTTTCTCCCGGAGAATCCCGGCTTCCACTCGTCGAACCAGATCCCGCCCCAGGCCGCGGCGACGATCTCATAGAGGAAGTTGTACAGGATCGCATAGAATCCCGGCCCCCTGCCGCCCGTCTTCCATTCAAAGGCGTCCGTCCGGTTGACCGTATCGAGGGAGACGCCCCACTCCGTCCGCGCGGCGGGGAGGAGCTTGAAGAAATTCCAGACGCCGTACTCCTTCGGGCTCGGGGTAAATTCCGGATCCGTCGCAAAGATCCGCCGCATGACATCCACTGCCGCCGCGGTGTGTGCCTTTTCCCGCGGGGTGACCGCCAGCCGTTCCATGCCGGAAAGATATGCCTCCACGTCCCGGAGCCCTTTCGGACCGTAATAGAGATTCGCCGCCGCTTTCATGTTTCCGCGCCATGTCGTCGTGTCGAACACTTCCTCGGCGTATATCCGGACGCTCGCCGTGACGCGCTTTTCCGTGGCATACACGATTTCAACGGTCTGATCGTCCTGCCGGAGGATCCCTTCCTCGTCGGACTCCGCGTGATAGGTCCACCGGTTCCCGGCTGCAAAGGGGATCCGTCCCGCCCCGCGTACCTCCGCCGATGTGAGCACGAACCGGATACCTTTGACGCGGTTTGTCTGTTTCACGATCCCGACGCCGGGGCAGACGACGGTCTCGATGTCCAGTGGATACACATTCAGCCCCTTCGTTTCGTAAATCAGGCAGTTTTCATATATGCCCGCCGGGACGCGGACCGGTCCGTCCGCCTTTTTCATTGTGAGCGTTACTTTGCCGTCCTCCGACACCCGTTTGTCGCCGGGGTTCATTGCGGGATCGTCGATCAGACCGTCGCACTGGGATAACCAGAAAAACAGAACGGCGTCCATATCCCTGCCGGGCGTTCCGCGGGTATATCCGGGCTGGCTGACAAACCGCCATTTCCCGTTTTCCTTCTCATAAGCCTCGCCCATGCAGGCGATATGCGTTTCGGCGGGATCCTTCGCTTTGGCAAACCGTCTCTCCATCTCAATGGAAGAGATGGCGTTTGCGTAATACGTATGGGACGGCGGGAGGATGTTCAGAACCTCGTGGAACGCATCGACCGCTTCCCCGATCCGCCCGAGCCCCGCCAGTTCATAGCCGAGCCAGAAATATCGTCCGCCGAGCGCCGTTTTGAATCCGGCATCCTTCAGTTCCGGGATCTGCTTTTCAAGAATGAAGTGAACCTTCTCCTTGCCATGCAGATTCTGACTCTCGCGGTCTATGACTGCCTCCATCACTTCTTCGTTCAGCCCTTCCAGCGCGGCGGCCTTGACCTTTGCAAAAGTCTCCTCGCTGTTCTTTCCGGGGATCCACCACATCCCGCGCAGAAGCACCTCGGCCAGCATTCTCTGCTTTTCCGGGGTATCCTCCATTTGATAGACAAGGGGAAGAATGTATTCGTAGGTTTCGGCAAAACCGGACTTGTCGTTCTTTTCCGCCCGGCGTTTGATTTCCGTGATCTGACGGCGGACGCGGGCTGCGATCCCGTCATTCCCATCCTCCGGCACGCCGAACCCGCGCCGCAGTTTCTTCCGCCCTTCGTTCAAACGGCGTTTCACTGTTCCTTCCGGTACGGACAGAAGGGTGGAGATTTCCCGGACGGTGTATCCGGCAAGATAATGAAGCCGTACCGTGTCCCGGAGGGCGGCGGACAGGGCGTTCACCGCCTCTCTGAGTTTTTCACTGTTTTCTCCCGCCAGATGAAGCGTGACGGAGTTCGAGGCTGTCAGCGGGAAAGAATCCATATCCGCAGCGAGCCCCGGCAGATTCGATTCATACTGCCTCAGCAGATTCTTTGCGCGGTTTTCCGCGATGCGGAGGATCCAGGTCCCGAATCCGGTAGGATACCGCAGCTCGCCGAGATGCTCCCACGCGGAGAAAAACGTGTCCTGCACGATGTCCTCCGCGGAGAAGGAATTGCCGACGATCTGCTCCGCTTTCTCCAGGACCGCGTCTTCATACCGTTCCACCAGTTCGTCAAACGCGCCGCTCTCACCGATCAGCGCCAGATTGACCAGTGTACCGTCGCCCATGTCTCTGTATTTTACCATACCTGCCTCCCGATTTTGACAATATAATCCCCTTCGGGCTTTCCCCCTATATATAAAGACAATTTTCATTGAAAAAAGGTTCGGTTGAGACAGAAAATTTTTTGAAAATTTTTCTTCAAGTATAATAAACTCTTGTTTGTTTGTCAACAGGATTGTTAGAGAAGCGTATCTGGCAAGCAGGGCAAAGAGGGCACCACCGGCCCTTTTGCAGCTTGTCGGGGGAGCATCCCCGAACCCCTTTTTTCATCGTTTCACGATGGCGGCGCACCTCCGGTACCTATTGAGCGTACAGCATCGGTTCCAATCACCCAAGCCTTTCTTTGTTTAAGTGGTGCAGCATTTGTCACACCACCCCCTTCAGCACCCCGCTGACCTTATCCGCCGCGTCGCGCTTCATGTCGTCGGTCACATGGCCATAAACGTCAAGAGTAAACGCTACGCTGAAATGACCTAACATGGACGACAGCGTTTTGAAGTCTACTCCCTGGGCCAGCGCGACCGTCGCGAATGTATGACGGCAGTTATGGAAAGGCATTCCCGGCAGTCCTGCCCGTTTCAGAATCCGCTTGAACATGGGCAGGACGCTGTCCGGATCCTGCGGGCCTCCGTTCGGCGAGGGGAAGAGGTACGGCGACCGCTTCCCTTCCCGTTCCTGCAGGTCTTTGAGGATGGCGATCACATCATCCCCGATAGCGACCGTCCGGTACGCGTTCTTGGTCTTTAGCGGACCTTCTTCGATGTGACCCTGTACCCGGATCACCTGACGGCGGATCGTCAGCGTCTTCTTCGCGTAGTCCACGTCCTCCCACTTGAGTCCGAGCAGTTCCCCGCGGCGGAGTCCGGTGGAGAATTCCACATAGTAGAACTCGAACTTGCCGCTGGCCTTTGCCTCCGCGAAGAACCTGCCGAGGTCTTCGACGGGCATCGTTTTCATCTCCTGCTTCTCGCGCTTCGGGAGCTTGCATCCGGCGACGGGATTCGTGAGAATCAGGTGTTCGGCGACTGCTTTCTCGAATGCGGAGTACAGCATCGTGCGGATGTTGGAGACCGTCTTGATGCTGAGTCCCTTCGGCTTGTTCTTCGACTCCTTCCGCTCGATCCGACCTTCCATCAGCAGGGCGTTGAAGAACTTCTGCAGATCCAGCGTCGTGACCTTGCTCATGGTGAGATCGCCGATGCCGGGCTTGACGTGGAGCCGGATGATGCCCTCATAGGATTCATAGGTCGACGCTCTCATGTTCGGCTTCTCGAAGTTCTCGAGCCATGTGTCCATCCAGTCCCCAACCGTCATCTTGTCCGAGACGACCACGTCGATCTTCTGCGCTTCCGCGAGCTTGGCGGCCAGCTTTTCCTTGACCTCCGTCTGCGTCTTGCCGAGGACATTCTTGAAGATCTGCTTCCCCGTCACGGGATCATGACCGACGGTGTAGCGTCCTTCCCAGCGACCGTCGGAACGTTTGCGGATGCTGCCTTCGCCGTTCGCGCGTTTCTTTGGCATTCTGTTCACCTATCCTTTCCGTTTTTTGTTACCACACAACATACCACAACCGTGTCCGGAAGTCCAGCCGTCTGGGAAATTTATCATTCCGGACACAACTGCGTTATCTTGTAATTGTATTTAGTCTATGCTATAATTTCCTCAACGGAAAGTTGAGGATCATTCATTTTTGCGTCGCTTCTCCTGTGCCGCGCTCTGTGATATCCTTTGATCAACCTTAACAAACGGAGGTATTCACAATGAACGAAACCATGGGACAGATCATCCGGCGGCTCCGCCGGGAGCGCAGGATGACACAGGAAGAGCTTGCGGAAATCCTCGGCGTGACCTTTCAGGCAGTCAGCAAATGGGAAAACGACACGGGTATGCCGGACATCTCGCAGGTCGTGCCGCTTGCCCATGTCTTCGGCGTAACGACGGATACGATTCTCTGCGTGGGAGAAACCGAGCCGAACGTCGATGCCATGCAAATCTACACGAATGCCATGCAGAACACAAGGTATGGAGTACTGGAGACCTATCTCTCGGCTTTCAACAAGCTCAAAGAGGGGCTTGACGGGAAATACCCGACCAATCTGCTTCTGCTGAATGCGGCATCGGGGCTCGGTCTTTCGCTTGTCCTTCCCGAAAACGGATGGATGTACGCCGGAAAGGATGCTGGGCAAATCTCCCGGGACACGGAGCGCTACACCAACCGAATCATCTCATGTTCCCCTTCCCCAAGCGATATTCTCTCTGCGCGGCAAAGGCTGGTCTATTTGTATTCAGCCCGAGGGGAATTTGATCGGGCTGAATCGGAAGCGTATAAGTTTCCCGTGAGATCGGACTTGACTCTTGAAGCCAACCTGGCGCGTGTGAATGAGCAGCGCAGCGAATACGGCAAGGTCATCACAGAGCTTTGCACGGATATTGACTATACCCTTCAACATATAGAAGATGATGTTGCTCGGCTCGGTCAGGCCTATATGAAGGAGAATCGTCTCGAAGAGGCGGCCCAGGTATATGAAATCTTTTTTAATATGATAAAGGCAATTTATCGTGACGAATGCCCGTGGCCTTATCATGATTTTGATTCCGGTGACTGTTATTTTCTTCTCGCGGAGGTATATTTGAAACAAAATAAACCCGAACGTGCTTTGGATACTTTGGAAGAAGCAATACGGTATGCTGAGCGGGTGGAGCAGTACAGAAAAGAAGTACATGATTCTGCCGCCGGGGGCATGTTCCATCGTTCTCCTCTGCTGCAGGAAAGTGAAATCGCGCATGACGTGGAAATCGCTCTGTTGAATAGTCCTAATAGTTGGGACAAATTGCGCGACAAGCTGACCGATCCGAGGTTTGATGCTCTGAAAGACGAAGAGCGATATCAGTATTTATTGACACGGATGAAAGTCTGATATACCATCTTTTCATTGTGTGCGATCCCGGCATTTGCTCGTGACCGCAATCCGCGCCCATGCCGGGATTTTTGCCTGAAAATGCCTGTAAATCTGCCGGAAATACACACGAGACTCCGGATTTCGGCTCTGACTGCAAACCGAGCCTTCCCCGGAACCCTTTCAACGTAGCCATAATCCCCGACCGGCGTTGCCGGGCGATGTGGGCTGGCGGGGCCGAGAGACCCGGCTTTATCCTGCTCCGCTTTCGTTCGGCCCCGGCACCCCCTCAAAACCCCTGTAAAATAGCGATTCTTCGTGAGGGCAAAAATGCCTCGGAGGACGGAAAGTCCCCACCCGAAAATCGGGCTTCATGTCGCCTCCTTTCGCGGATGCTTCCGATCGTACTCCTGCAGACGCCGCGCTGTGTCTGCTTTCCGAAGCTC
>CACYWX010000248.1 GCA_902778205.1 uncultured Ruminococcus sp.
AAGCCGGTGAAGCCGAAGACCGTGGGGCAGAAGAAGTACCTGGACATGATCCGGAAGAACACCATCGTGCTGGGCATCGGACCCGCCGGAACGGGCAAGACCTATCTGGCGGTGGCGGCGGCGGTCAAAGCGCTCCGGGCCCACGAGGTCTCCCGGATCATCCTGACGAGACCCGCCGTGGAGGCCGGGGAGAGACTGGGCTTCCTGCCTGGGGACCTGCAGAGCAAGATCGACCCCTATCTCCGCCCCCTCTATGACGCTCTGTACGAGATGCTGGGGGCCGAAAGCTGTCAGAAGCTCATCGAGAAGATGACCATCGAGATCGCGCCACTGGCCTACATGAGAGGGCGGACCCTGGACGATTCCTTCATCATCCTTGACGAGGCCCAGAACACCACGCCGGAGCAGATGAAGATGTTCCTGACCCGTCTGGGGAACGGCTCCAAGGCCGTGGTGACGGGCGACCTGACCCAGACGGACCTGCCCCGGGGCACCAGAAGCGGCCTGTCCGTGGCGGGGCAGATCCTGAAGAACATCGAGGACATCGGCATCCATCAGTTCACCGAGCGGGACGTGGTGCGCCACCGGCTGGTTCAGAAGATCATCATGGCCTACGAGAAATACGACCATGAGCGGGCCGTCCGGGCCAATGAGCAGAGAGAACACAAACAATACAGACCGTCGAGAGGCTGACTATGAAAATCACGGTAGACTGGTCCAACGAGCAGAGAAAGCACCGGGCGGGCTTCCGGCTGAAGGCTCTGGTGAAATCCGCCGTCCGCGCCGCATTGGAAAACGAGGGCTTCCGGTACGATCCCTATATCTCCGTGACCTTTACGGACAACGAGGGGATCCGGGAGAAAAACCGGGAATTCCGGGGCATCGACGCCCCCACGGACGTGCTGTCCTTCCCCATGTACGATTTCAAAAAGGGGGAGAAGCCCCTGAAGGGAGAGATCTGCGAATTGGGGGACATCGTACTGTCCCTGGAGCGCGCGGCGGAGCAGGCGGAGGACTTCGGCCACAGCTACGAGCGGGAGGTAGCCTTCCTGACGGTCCATTCCGTGCTCCATCTGCTGGGATACGACCATGTGAATTCGGAGGAAGAGGAGCTCGAAATGCGTCAGCATCAGCGGGCCATCATGAAAAGGCTGGGCCTGGAGGTCCGGCACGAGGAGTAAGACATGACCAGAACCGCGTTTATCGCCATCGTGGGCCGTCCCAACGTGGGAAAGAGCACCCTGATGAATCATCTTCTGGGGGAGAAGGTGGCCATCGTGTCGTCCAAGCCCCAGACCACCCGGAACCGCATCGCCGGCATCCTGACAAAGGGCGAGGATCAGTACGTCTTTCTGGACACTCCGGGCGTACACAAGGCCCGGACCAAGCTGGGCGAGTACATGATGAAGTCCGTGCGCTCCTCCGTGGGCTCCGCCGACGCCGTGATCCTCATCGCCGAGGCGGGCTATCCGGCCGGGGACATTGAGAAGGAGCTGATCGGACAGATCGAGAAGGCCGAGCTGCCCTCCATTCTGGTGCTGAACAAGATCGATCTGGTGAACCGGGAGAAGCTGGCCGAGACCATCTCCGAATACGCCTCCCTGCACAGCTTCGACGCCGTGGTGCCCACCTGCGCCCAGAACGGAAAGAACGTGGACGAGGTGCTGGCCGAGGCGGAGCAGTTCCTCTACGAGGGGGACTGGATGTTCGACGGGGACAGCCTGACGGACCAGCCCGAGCGGCAGATCGCTTCCGAGATCATCCGGGAAAAGGCCCTCCGCCTGCTGTCCGACGAGATCCCCCACGGCATCGCCGTCGTGATCGAGGATTTCAAGGACGAGGAGTCCCTGCTCCGGATCCGGGCGGAGATCTGGTGCGAAAAGGAGTCCCACAAGGGCATCATCGTGGGCAAGGACGGCGCGACCCTGAAGCGGATCGGCTCCTACGCGAGGGAGGACATGGAGTCCTTCTTCGGCACGAAGGTCTATCTGAACCTGTGGGTGAAGGTCAAGGAAAAATGGCGGGACAGCGCAGCGGCGGTCTCCAATTTCGGCTATAAGAACGAGGACGTGACCTGACAGCGGCGGGAGGGCGGACGGATGGAAGAGCTCGAGGTGGACGGCCTGGTGATCCGGGAAGTGGAAACCGGGGAGGCCGACAAAATGATCACCCTGCTCACCGGGGAGAGGGGACGGCTGACCATCAGCGGAAAGGGCCTCTCCTCCATCCGGCACAAATACGCGGCTTCCTCCCAGCTGTTCTCCTACAGCACCTACCTGCTGAAGCGGCGGAACAAGTACTGGTACATAGCGGACGCCTTCTACATCGACAACTTCATGGAGCTGCGCTACGACGTGGAGAAGCTGTCCCTGGCCAACTACGTCTGCGAGGCGGCCGGAGACTTCGCCCAGGAGGAGATGGAGAACCGGGAGCTCATGAGCCTGACCCTGAACACCCTCTACGCCCTGGCCAGAAGGGACGACCTTCCGCCGGAGCAGGTGAAGGGCGCCTTCGAGTTCCGCATGGCGGTGCAGGAGGGCTTCATGCCGGACCTCGCGGGCTGCGGGATCTGCGGACGGGACGTGAGCGGGGAGGATTCGACTCTCGACGTGATGAACGGGCGGCTCCTGTGCAAGTCCTGCCGGACGAAGCTGGAGAACGATCCGGCGTATCTGGCGGACGAGGGGGCGAAGATCCTGATCCGGGTCTCCCCGGCGGTGCTGGCGGCGCTCCGGTTCATCGAAACGGCTCCGCAGAAACGGTTTCTGTCCTTCGCGCTGGACAAGACGGAGCTGTCCCTGTTCTCCGTGGTCTGTGAGCGGTATCTCCTGAACCACGTGGAGCACGGGTTCTCGTCGCTGGAGTATTATAAAAAGATAAAGAAAAAATAAAGATCCCCCCCTCCGGAGAGGGAGGGGGATGGATGTGATTCCGCCGTATCAGGATCCGGCCGAGGGGATCCGGTTGAGCAGAGCCTTCAAGCGCGGCTCCTCCGCGACGGATGGAAACAGAATGGAAATCTTCCTGATATCGATGGTTTGTCTCAGTATCTCGTTTTCGCTCCCTGCGGGCTGCCATGTGGGGACGCCGATTTCACGCGGGTACGCAGACCCCGAACGGGTAACGGCGATTTCCGAGAAGAGTGGACTGTTGCAGAGCAGCATCTCCTCCTCCGGGATGGAAAACAGCAGTTCGTACAGTTGGATGGCTTTTTCAAGCGCTTCATATCCTTCTTCCTTTCGGTCTGCCTCAAAGAGCATCCAGGCTTTTGAGAGAAGAATACACATGCGGCGGTTCAGCCATCCGTCACGGTCGTCGGAGGGATCGCGCAGACAGTCGATGACGCGGAGGGCAAGGTCCTGAAGCGCTGCGGACGCTTCGGGATTTTCGGGACGGAAAAAGCTGTTTGTAAAGCAGTGGGTGAGCAGGTTGAATAGATTCAGTTGTTTCTGCGCAGTTGCCTTTTCCGCGCTGCAAAAGGGGCCTTTCATATAGCGGTTCTCCATCAGGGTATCCCGGGACAGGATCATGGGAGGAACATAGATGTCGCAATCCTTTAAGCGGTCCTCGTCCTCATAGACATAGATCAGCCGGAGCGCGAAGAACCGCCATGTGGGGACGGGCTGTTCCAGCATCTTCTTCGTCAGCTCCCGGAAAACGGGCAGTCCTTCCTCGCGCGGGACGGGGCTGAAATACGCCAGAACCTCCGCCGCGCAGTTGGCGAATCGGTATTCGTCGGGGAATTCCCGGAACGCGGCAAGGGCGGTTTCATATTGTTTCCTGCGATCCTTTGACCGGATGCAGCGGCTGATTTCGTCTAGAAACTCCTGTTTTCTTCTTTCCTTATCCGTTTTCCTCGTCTCCTCATCCGCACCCAGCAGCTCGTCCGTGGTGACCTCGTAATGAGCGGCCAGCTTCGGGAGCAGCTCGATGTCGGGATAGGCGTCTCCGTTCTCCCAGCGGCTGACAGCCTGATAGCTCACGCCGAGGACAAGGGACAGCTCCTCCTGCGTTTCGTTCCTGTCCCGGCGCAGGCTTCGGATTCTTTCTCCGATGGGCAGCATAGTCTATCATTCCTTTCGTTTATCCATAGTTTGTCTGAACCGGTTCTGTCCGTATGATACCAGAAACCGGGCCCGGAATCAATAAGCCGTTCCGTGAGTTTTCCGGGGGATTTTTCAATCAAAGCGAGAGATTTTCAATCGCGGAACGGGATCAAGAGGTACTCAATGAACGCAAAAGCATTAACGACACTGGAATTTGACAAAATCCTCGAGATGCTGGCGGAGGTGTGCCAGACGGAGGGAGCGGCCGAATCCGCGCGCCGTCTGACGCCGTCCTCCGACATCGAGAAGGTCGTGAAAAAACAGCGGAAGACCACCGACGCCAAGACCCTGATCGGACTCAAGGGCCTGCCCTCCTTCGGCCGGGTGAAGGACATCCGGGACAGCGTGGAGAGGGCTGAGAAGGACGCGGTGCTGTCCCTGAGGGAGCTTCTGGACTGCGCGGGTGTGCTGAGGACCGCCCGGACCCTGCAGGACTACGTAAAGAGCGACCGCACGCCGGACACCTCCCTCGCCGAGATCTTCGCGCGGCTGACACCCAACCGGGCCCTGGAGGAGAAGATCACCCGCTCCATCGTAGCGGAGGACTTTGTGGCGGACGAGGCGTCCCCGGAGCTGGCGGAGATCCGCCGGAAGAAGCGGAACACCGACGCCAAGATCAAGGACATTCTGCAGCGGTATACCTCCGGCCAGTCCAAGTATCTGCAGGAGAACATCGTCACCACCCGGGGAGGCCGGTTCGTGGTGCCCGTCAAGGCGGAATATCGGAACGAGGTCAAGGGTCTGGTCCACGACACCTCCGCCTCCGGAGCCACGGTCTTTATCGAGCCCATGGCGGTGGTGGAGGCCAACAACGAGCTGCGGGAGCTGGAGGCGAAGGAGGCGAGGGAGATCGAGCGGATCCTCAGAGACCTGTCCGCCGGTATCGCCGTGAACGCCCAGACCATGAACCTCAACTACCTGAACATCACGGAGCTGGCCTTCATCTTCGCCTGCGGCGAGCTGTCCTATCAGATGAACGCCGCCCCGCCGAGGATCTCCGAGAAAAAGGTCATCGAGCTGTACCGGGCGCGCCATCCCCTCCTGGACAAGAAGACCGTGGTGCCCGTCAGCATCACCCTGGGGCGGGACTATAAAATGGTGGTCATCACCGGTCCCAACACCGGCGGCAAGACCGTGACACTGAAAACTCTGGGCCTTTTCGCCCTCATGACCCAGGCCGGACTCCACATTCCCGCGGACGACACCTCCGTCATGGGCGTGTTCGACGAGGTCTTCTCCGACATCGGCGACGAGCAGTCCATCGAGCAGTCCCT
>CACYWX010000249.1 GCA_902778205.1 uncultured Ruminococcus sp.
CCGCCGATGAGGCCGTCCGCGGACACGCCGAAATAGGCGGACAGCTTGGCGAGGGTCTTTGCGGAGGGGACGGAACCCCGTCTCTTCCACTGGCTGGTGGTGGCGGACGACAGCCCCAGCTCTCTGGCTACGGCGTTCGGCGTCTTGCCCGCTTCGGTGCAAAGGGTGCGGAATCTCTCCCAGAACATACGGCCCTCCGTTTTTTGAACAAATGTTTGACATTCTATGGTTCTAACTCTTGTGCACAGTCACGAAATCAAATAAATGTTAGAAACCCTATTGACAAATAACAGTTGTTAGTGTATAATACTGCCACAACAGTTTGACGAAAGAATTCTAACACAATTGAGTCGGTTTGTCAACACAAAAATTGTAAAAGGAGAAAAAATCGATGGCGGAAGAGATCCGGGGTCCCCTGTCGAACGAGGTCGGAGGAGCGTCGGGAATGATACAGGAGCAGGAGGAGGAGTTCTTCTTCGATCCCGAGGAGGCTGCCGTGTGTCTCACCTGTCCGCGGGCGCGCTGTCTGCTGGACGAGAACAAGGCCTGTCTGCGGTACCGGCGGCGGATAAGGGCACTGAAGGCCGGGCGGGCCGAGAGGTCGGTTGGAATAAGGAAAGAAAAGGAGGCAGAGGCATGAGGCAGGGGAATCCGCGGGCGTCCGGCGGGGCGTGGAGGCCGGAGGAGGGAGATCGGCGCGGCCGGGCTGAACGGGAAGCGCTGATCCGGGAGGACGAAGGATCCGGATGGGACGAGCGGGTCCGGTTCCGCTGTGAGGTATGCGGGGAGGCGATTCCTCCCTCCGGGGGCTGTCTGACGGTCTGCGTGAGGAGAGGGCCGGGGAAGGCCGGAGGACGGGAGGCGCTCCGGTTCTGCGGGGACTGCGCCGGGGACGCCCTGACCCTCCCGGACTGGCTGGACCGGCTGAACATGCGGTATCTCCGCTGTCCGGCGGCGGAATCGGAAGGGTGGGAGCTCCTTGGCCGATGAGGAAAGGGTCCGCCCCCTGCGGTCCGGGAACGGTCCTCTGAGTCCGGAGGAGGTCATCCGGTTCCTGTCCCAGGTGGTAAGAGGGCGGATCGGCGGGAAAAAACCGGCCACGGTGACGGAGCGGATCCGGGCGGCGACGGTGCTTCTGAAGCTGTGGCAGGACGGGGAGATCGTGACCGGCGAAGAGGAGGAGGACGCGCTGTCCGCGGCGATCCGGGAATTCCGGGAGACGGACGGGCGGTATGGGAATGAGCTCTGATACTAATCTCATTCTAAAAAGGAAAACGCGGCTTCTTGAAAGAAGCCTGGCAAGAACTTTATAAATACACTGGTGCAGCATTCTTTTCTTCGTGCAGCACGGGGTAACGTGCAGTGCACTTTTTCTGACTTTGTTTTTTGCACATCTTTGACAGATTGTCTTTTTAGGTTGAGAATAGTATGAGGAGAACCCGGGACCGTACGGCTGAAAAAAGTGAGCGGGCCGGGAAAACGGAATGCCGGTCGGCGGGAGGGACGGGGGCGGATGAAAGGGAATGGTTGTGAATGGGACTGAGTGAAAAGCAAAAGGAAATCTTCCGGTTCGGGGACAGCGGATACGACGCGCTGATCTGCGACGGGGCCATCCGGACGGGAAAATCCTCCCTGATGACGGCGGCCTTCATCGACTGGGCCATGGAGCGCTTTGACGGGGTGCGGTTCGGCATCTGCGGCAAGACGGCGGACGGATGCGCGAAGAATCTGATCCTGCCGTATCTGGCCACCTCGGCGGCCCGGCGGTCGTACCGGCTCCGGTGGAGGCCCGGCACCCGGGAGCTGACCGTCACGGCGCGGAGGAACGGGCGGGCAAGGCGGAACGTCTTTGAGCTGTTCGGCGGGGTGAACGAAAGCTCCTTCGCGCTGATTCAGGGGCGGACCCTGGGCGGGGTGCTGGTGGACGAGGCGGCGCTTCTCCCCCGCTCCTTCGTGGATCAGGCGGCGGCGCGCTGTTCCCTGCCGGGAGCGAAGCTGTGGTTCAACTGCAATCCGGCGTCCACGGGCCACTGGTTCTACCGGGAATGGGTATCGAAGCCGGAGGAAAAGAACGCCCTGCGGATCCACTTCACGCTGGAGGACAATCCCGGTCTTTCCCGGGAGGTGCGGAAGCGGTACGAGGCCCTATACACGGGGGTCTTCCGGCGGCGGTACATTCTCGGGGAATGGTGCGCGGCGGAGGGGCTGGTCTACGACTTCGGACCGGACAATCTGACGGAGGAGATCCCGGAGGAGGGGGACGTTTACATCTCCGTGGACTACGGCACCATGAATCCCTTCTCGGCGGGGCTCTGGCGGGTGACGAAGGATCCCCTCTCCCGGGAGGCGAGGGCGGTGCGGATCCGGGAATACTACCACGACGGCCGGGCCTCCGGGGCTGTGATGACGGACGAGGACTACTGCCGGGAGATCGAGCGGCTGGCCGGGGATCTGACGGTAAAGCGGGTGGTGGCGGATCCCTCGGCGTCCTCCTTCATCGCGGCTCTGAGACGGCGCGGCTTCACGGTGGTGAAGGCGAAAAACGACGTGCTGGACGGAATCCGGGTGACGGCGGGCGCGCTGAAGTCCGGGGCCGTGAAGATCCACCCCTCATGCCGGGACGCGGTCCGGGAATTCGGGCTCTACCGATGGGCGGAGAACGGAGAGCGGGACGCCGTGGTGAAGGAAAACGACCACGCCATGGACGACATCCGCTATTTTGTCAACACGATTCTGAAAAAGAGGAGGACATGAATGATCACGGGATTTATCAGGGGACAGCGGCTGACCCTCTGCTCCCCTCCCATCGCCGCGGGGACCTGGCGCAGTATTCCGGCCCGGTTCGTCTTCGAGACCTGCGACTGGGAGGGGCTGATCCGGTTCGCCCACTTCCGGCGGGAGGAGGACGGGGTCGAGCGGATCCTTGCGCTGGGAGAGGACGGGACCTCCGAGGTGATGCCGGATCTTTCGGCGGGGGACTGGACGGTCTGGGTCCACGGAGACGCGGTGACGGACGGGGAGATCTCGGCGCGGATGACCACCGAGACGGCCTCCCTGCGGGTGAAGGAGACGGGAGAGGAGGATCCCCTGCCCCTTCCGCCCACCTACGGGGAGCAGGTCCTGGCGAAGGTGACGGCGCTGAAGGAGGAGGCCGCGGAGGCGGTGCGTCAGGGAAGCGCGGAGGCGGCGGCCCGGGTGGAAGAGCTGCTTTCGGACTGCGAGGCGTCTCTGGCGGCGGCTCTGGCACAGTCCCGGGAGGCGGTGGATCTGCGGCTGGCGGAAAACGAGGCGGAGATGCTCCGGATGGCGGGCGTTCTGCGGAACCGGGCGGACGGCTCCCTCATCCCGGTCTGGGCGGGATCGGAGGAGGCGTTTGAGACGGCCGGGGACGAGGTCCGGGGAGCGGTCTGTCTTGTGGATCTTTTATGAGGTGAGGACATGAGCATACGAACCTTTCAGGACCTCTTGGCGGCAGGCCGGGGCGAGCGGGTCCGGGGAGAATTCTGCCGGGAGGCGGTTTCCGTGTTCGCGGCATCGGAGCAGGTCCGGACCGCGCTGGACGCGGAGGCATACTACCGGCACCTGAATCCCACCATCGCCCGGGCGCAGCGGATGGTTTACACGCTTCTGGGGGAGGCGGTCCCGGACGTTTACCGGCCCAACCACAAGATCCCCTCCCGGTACTACCACTACTTCATCACCCAGGAGGTCCAGTATCTGCTGGGGAACGGGGTCTCCCTGCCCGGCGCGGGCTCGAAGGCGGCTCTGGGTCCGGGATTCGACCGGGCGCTCCAGCAGCTGGCGGTATACGCGCTGAACGGCGGCACGGCCTTCGGCTTCTGGAACGCGGGACGGCTGGAGGTCTTTCCCCTGGCGGCTCCCGACGCGCCGGGCTTCTGTCCCCTTTGGGATGAGGAGACGGGAGCGCTGGGCGCGGGGATCCGATGGTGGAAGGCCGGTGCGGGCAAGCCCCTCAGAATGACCCTGTTCGAGGCGGACGGCATCACGGACTACGCCGCGGACGACGGCGGGGCGGTCCGGGTATGGGCGGCAAAGCGGGACTACCTGAGACGGCGCGAGACGATCCCGGGCGGGGAGATCTGGGTGAACGCGGGAAATCCGGACAGGCTACCCGTGGTGCCCCTCTTCAATGTGAACCGGCAGTCGGAGCTGGTCGGGGCCAGAGCGGGACTGGACGCCTACGATCTGCTTCTGTCGGGACTGGTGAACAATACGGACGAGGGAAATCTGATCTACTGGGTGCTGAAAAACTGCTCCGCCATGGACGAGGAGGACGACGCGGCGTTCCTGGCGGGACTGAGGCGGACCGGGGTGGTGCACGCGGACGGAGACGACGGGGCGGCGGTGGAGGCTCACACGGTGGAGGTTCCCGTGGACGCTTCGGAGGCCGCGCTCTCCCGGATGCGCTCCCAGCTCTTCGACGACTTCATGGCGCTGGACGTGAAGGAGATCTCCTCCGGGACTCCCACGGCCACCCAGATCGCGGCGGCCTACGAGCCCCTGAACGCCAAGACGGATGCCTTCGAGTACTGCGTGCTGGAATTCCTGGAGGGGCTTCTTCCCCTGACGGGTGCGGCCGGCACGCCTTCCTTCCGGAGGTCCGTTATCGCCAACCGGCAGGAGGAAATCTCCAACATTCTGGCGGCGGCTCCGTGGCTGGACGGGGAGACCGTGACGGAACAGCTCTGCGCCGCGCTGGGGCTGTCGGACCGGTTCGGCGAGATCCTGCTGAAAAAGCGGGCGGAGAAGACCGGGGCGGTTCGCGGAGAGGAAGAGCCTGAGCCGGAGGACAACCGGACTGTTGAGGATAGCCAAGCAATCGAGAGCAGACGGGCAGTCGGCGTATCGGAGGAAACGAATGAAAAAGGAAGGCGGGGCATGAACGATGAGTGATTATCAGATTCTGACGGTGGAGCAGACGACGGGGGGCGGGCTGGCTCTGCGCCGGAAGGATGCGGATGAGGTTGTCAGCCCGGGCGCGTCTCCGGTCAAGGCGTCCGCGTCCGGCTTTCCCCTGATCCTCGGCGACGCGGCGGAGGGGCGGAAATTCCTGTCGGTGCGGGCGTCCTTCGGTCCGGTTCGGGCGGGATACGGCACGGTCTCCCCGTCCAACATCCGGAGGCTGAGTCCGCGCAGTCCCACGATCTGGCGGTGCGGGACCAACCTCTACACCGGCGAGGGCGACACGGCGAATTCCGGGTACAACGGCGAGGGCGTGATCGGCGATTCCACCACCGCGCGGATTACGGACCACATCCCGGTCTCCGGCGAGACCAGCATCGTCGTGCTGGTCTGGGGCAATCCCGGGTCCGGCTCGGCGAACACGGTCCGGGTGGGCATGTAT
>CACYWX010000250.1 GCA_902778205.1 uncultured Ruminococcus sp.
CGACGAGCAGAAGTGGGTGGACGAGGCGATCCGGACCAACTGGGTCTCCACCGTGGGAGCCAACATCAATGAAGTGGAAAAGGCCATGGCGGAGTACGTCGGCGTGAAGTATGCCGTAGGCCTCTCCTGCGGGACCGCGGCGCTCCACCTTGCCACAAAGCTGGCGGGCGAGAAGCTGTACGGTCAGGCTAAACCGAATCACGGGACCCTCGAGGGACGCCGGGTGTTCTGTTCCGACGTCACCTTCGACGCCAGCATCAACCCGGTGGCCTACGAGGACGGCGAGGCGGTGTTCATCGACACGGAGTACGACACCTGGAACATGAGTCCCGAGGCGCTGGAAAAGGCCTTTGAGCTCTATCCCGACGTCCGGCTGATCGTTGTGGCGCATCTGTACGGCACACCCGGAAAGATGGAGGAGATCAGAAGAATCGCCGACGCCCATGGGGCCCTGATTGTGGAGGACGCGGCGGAGAGCCTGGGCGCGAAATATCTTCTGAACGGGAAATGGGTCGAGACGGGCGCTCTGGGCGATTACAACGCCATTTCCTTCAACGGCAACAAGATCATCACGGGCAGCGCGGGCGGCCTGTTCCTGACGGATTCGAAGGACGACGCCGACAAGGTCCGGAAATGGTCCACCCAGTCCCGGGAGGCGGCGCCCTGGTATCAGCACGAGGAGATCGGCTACAATTACCGCATGTCCAACATCATCGCGGGCGTGATCCGGCGGCAGATCCCCTATCTGGACGAGCACATCGCGCAGAAGAAGGCCATATACGAGCGCTACCGGGAAGGGCTGAAGGATCTCCCGGTGACTATGAATCCCGTCGATTTCTCCCGCTCCGAGCCCAACTACTGGCTGAGCTGTATGCTGATCGACCGGGACGCCATGGCCCCTCACGTGAGAGGGGATCAGGACGAGCTGTGGACCGCGGAGTCGGGAAAATCCAGCCCCGGCGAGATCCTGGCTGCCATTTCCGCCTTCGGCGCGGAGGGACGTCCCGTCTGGAAGCCCATGCATATGCAGCCCATCTACAGAAGCCATGCCTTCGTGACGACGGAGGGAAACGGCCGCGGACGCACCAACGCCTACATAGAGGGCTCCGGGATCGACGTCGGCGCGGATCTGTTCCGCAGAGGGCTGTGCCTGCCGTCGGACAACAAGATGACGCCGGAGCAGCAGGACGTGATCATCGACATCATTCACAGGTGTTTTCAATAAACAGCGCAATGTCGGCTCCGTATGACTGAGACTTTCTGACTGAGCGGTTCCGTGTCGGATGCAGTTGGCCGGAATTGTCTTCCGGCCCTGTGCGCCCGTATCGTTCGGCGCAGTTCAGTCCCGGACAGGACATGGCAACGAAGGAAGAAACAACATGAAAACCATTTTGATCGCCAGCAACGTGACCGGGGGACTGTATGAGTTTCGGCAGGAGCTCCTGGAAACGATTACAAAAGACAATAAAGTGATCGTCCTCGGTTCCAGAACGGCTCATGTGGAGGACTTAATGAATCTCGGCTGCGAGGTCATCGAGACGCCTCTGGAAAGACACGGCACAAATCCTCTGACCGAGCTGAAGCTGGTTTCGAAATACAAGTCCATCCTGAAGGAAAAGAAGCCGGATGTTGTCCTTACGTATACAGTCAAGCCAAATGTGTATGTGGGTATAGCGTGCGCCTCTCTCGGAATCCCGTATATTGCGAATATCACCGGTGTGGGACCCGCTATCGATAACGGCGGACTACTGAGATGGATCACGCTTTCCCTGTACCGGTATGGACTGCGAAAGGCAAAGAAGGTCTTTTTCCAGAACCAGGCTGACATGGACCTGCTGGAGAAAGAGCATGTCGTGAAGGGGCCGCATGAGCTGATTCCGGGCTCCGGTGTCAATCTGGACCGATACAGCGTTCTTGATTATCCGGAAGGGGATGAAGTACACTTCGTTTTCATAGGCCGAATCGTAAAAGAGAAGGGAATAGAACAATATCTCGAGATGGCCCATGCGATCCGGGAGGAATATCCGAATACAGTATTTCATGTCTGTGGGAACTGTACCCCGGCATATGAAGAACGAATCAAGACGGAAGTGGAAAACGGGACGATCATCTATCATGGACGGATTCCGGATGTTACCGTTGTACATAGAATCTCTTCCTGTACGATCCTTCCTTCCTTCCGGGAGGGTATGAGTAACGTACTGCTGGAGAGCTGCTCGGTCGGCAGGCCGATCATCACGACGGACGCGCCCGGATGCCGTGATATCGTGGACGACGGGATCAACGGGTTTCTTGTCAGGCCGAAGAACAGCGGGGATCTGATCGAGAAGGTGAGAGAGTTCCTGGCATTGTCTTCGGAAGAGCGGAAGAATATGGGACTGGCTGGCCGGGCCAAGGTGGAAAAGGGCTTCAGCAGGCAGATCGTCGTGGAGAAATATCTGAAAGAGATCAACAACGCCTGAGTGATTAGTATGATATGAGAAGACAGTTCAACAATATCGTAAGTGTAGCTCACTCAGCGGTTCGGTTTGGTCTGCTTAAGGTGTTAAATGGTAAGAATCATACCGCCCCGGTGGCAGGACGGCAATACTGGCGGCGGTCTGCCGGAACGGTATTCCCAATTGTTGATGGATAAACTATATCCTGGAGGATAATGAATAAAATGTCACTTTATGAAAAGATTGTCAACAGAGAAGAGAAAATAGCCCTTGTCGGTCTCGGCTATGTCGGCATGCCCATCGCCGTCGAATTCGCCAAACACGTCAATGTGATCGGCTTTGATATCAACGCGGCCAAAATCAACGCGTACAGGAGCGGTATCGACCCCACGCGGGAGGTGGGCGACGAAGCCATTCAGGCCTCCAGCGTCGAATGGACGAGCGATGAAACGGCGCTAAAGGAAGCAAAGTTCATTATTGTCGCGGTGCCTACGCCGGTCAATGACGATACGACGCCCGATCTTTCCCCCGTGATCGGCTCAAGCGAGATCGTCGGACGCAACCTGACCAAGGGCGCGATCGTGGTCTACGAATCCACTGTATATCCCGGCGTGACCGAGGAGATCTGCCTGCCGATCCTCGAGAAGGAGTCCGGCCTGAAGTGCGGCATCGATTTCAAGATCGGCTACAGCCCCGAGCGCATCAATCCCGGCGACAAGGTCCACAGACTGACCACCATCAAGAAGATCGTTTCGGGAATGGACAAGGAGTCTCTTGAGGAGATCGCGAACATTTATAAGATCGTTGTTGCGGCCGGCGTGCACGAAGCCTCCTGCATCAAGGTTGCGGAAGCGGCAAAGGTCATCGAGAACAGCCAGAGAGACATCAACATCGCGTTTATGAACGAGCTGTCGATCATCTTCAACAAGATGGGCATCGACACGCTTGAGGTGCTGGAGGCCGCGGGAACGAAATGGAACTTCCTCCCCTTCCGGCCGGGTCTGGTCGGCGGACACTGCATCGGGATCGACCCGTATTACCTCACGTACCGCGCGGAGCAGTTCGGGTATCACAGCCAGATCATCCTCTCGGGCCGGCGGATCAACGACGATATGGGCAAATACGTCGCCGAGCAGACGGTGAAGAAGCTCATCGCGGCGGACAAGCCGATCCGGAACGCAAAGGTCGGATGCCTCGGCATTACATTCAAGGAAGACTGCCCCGACGCACGCAACAGCAAGGTCTATGATATTCTTAAGGAGCTGGCCGAATACGACATCAAGCCGATTGTCTGCGACCCTGTCGCCGATGCTCCCGACGCGAAGCGTTTTTACGGCGTGGATCTGGTTCCGCTTTCCGAATTCAGGGACCTCGACTGCCTGATCATCGCCGTCGCCCACAAGGAATTCAAGGCGCTGACGAACGACGACATCGCGAAGATGTTCAAGGACGAGCCCAACGAGCGGAAGGTGATCGTCGACGTCAAGGGCGTGCGCGACAAGAACGAGCTTCAGGCGCAGGGATACAAGTACTTCAGACTGTAAGATGAGGCGGACCGATGGGATATAAGCATTTGACCTTTCCGAAGGATTCTCTGTTCCTTGTGACGGGCGGAGCAGGCTTTATCGGCTCCAACCTCTGCGAGGCAATCCTGAATCTGGGGTATAAGGTGCGCTGCCTTGACGATCTCTCCACGGGGAAGCAGGCAAACGTAGACCTGTTCGAGGATCGTCCGAGCTACGAATTCGTCAAGGGCGACATCAAGGACTTCGACACCTGTATGAAGGCGTGCCGGGGCGTGGACTATGTGCTCAATCAGGCGGCGTGGGGAAGCGTGCCGCGCAGCATAGAGATGCCTCTCTTCTACTGCGCGAACAATATTCAGGGAACGCTGAACATGATGGAGGCGGCCAGACAGAACGGCGTAAAAAAGTTCGTCTATGCCTCCTCCTCCTCCGTGTACGGGGACGAACCGAATCTTCCCAAGACGGAAGGACGCGAGGGCAATCTGCTGTCCCCCTATGCGCTGACGAAACGCTGCGATGAGGAATGGGCAAAGCAGTATACGATGCACTACGGACTGGACACCTACGGCCTGCGGTATTTCAATGTATTCGGACGTCGGCAGGATCCCAACGGCGCGTACGCCGCGGTCATTCCGAAGTTCATTAAGATGCTTCTGAACGACGAGCAGCCGACCATCAACGGCGACGGTCGGCAGAGCAGGGACTTCACGTATATCGAAAACGTGATCGAAGCCAATCTGAAGGCTTGTCTGGCGCCGCACGAGGCAGCCGGTCAGGCGTTCAACGTGGCCTACGGCGGGAGAGAGTATCTGATCGATATCTACTATACCCTGACAAAAGCGCTGGGGAAGGACATCGAGCCGAAATTCGGCCCCGACCGTGCGGGTGACATCAAACACTCAAATGCCGACATTTCCAAGGCAAAGAAGCTGCTCGGATACGATCCGGAGTATGATTTTGCCCGCGGATTGAACGAGGCGATTGAGTGGTATAAGGCGAATCTGTAAACAAAGTACGGATCCGCCCGCAGAACGACCAGGTCCGGACGGATCCGAATGAAAAGAAGAACACTATCAGGATTTACCGGTGTTTTGAGAACAGAGGGATGCTTTATGAAGGGACGGGAGAAATCTGCAAAAGCCGGGAAAGTGGCCGCTGTCCTGGCGAAATGCTATGGCATCTTGCCTAAGAGGACAAGGAAATGGTTGTTGGAAAAACACCGGTATACGACGGGGAAGCGCGGAGTCATCATGAGATGTGCTCTCCTGAAATCTCTGGGATGCACAATCGGGAAAAACGTCATAATCAGGACCGGCGTCTATATTTTTAATCCGGAGAAAATAACGATCGGTGACAACGTAAGCATTCAGCCCATGTGTTATAT
>CACYWX010000251.1 GCA_902778205.1 uncultured Ruminococcus sp.
AGCCGTATACCTACCGCTGGCAGTACCGCACGTCCTCCACGGGAGCCTGGACGAACGTCTCTTCAAACGGGACCTCCGTGACCTACACCCTGACCACCGCCCTCAGACACGACGGGTATCAGTACCGTCTGATCGTGACGGATTCGAAGGGAACCTCGAAGACCTCCGGCGTTTCCACCCTGTATGTGAATCCTGTACCCGTCAACAATCTGACCGTGTCGGTTTCTCCCACGACGAACACCGTGACCGTGGGCGAAACCGCAACGTTCTCCTCCTCCGTATCGGGCGGAACGAAGCCGTATACCTACCGCTGGCAGTACCGCACGTCCTCCTCCGGAGCCTGGACGAACATCTCCTCGAACGGCACCTCCGCGACCTACCGCCTGACCACGGCCGCCAGACACAACGGCTATCAGTACCGGCTCATCGTGACGGACGCCGCCGGAAAGCAGGGAACCTCCACCAACATTTCCACGCTGGTGGTGAATCCCGTTCCCGTCAGCGGCCTGTCCGTGACGATTTCCCCCGAGACGAACACCGTCACCGAAGGAAATCAGGCTCAGTTCCTGTCCACGGTGAGAAACGGCACGAGACCGTTCACCTACCGCTGGCAGTACCGCACCTCCTCCTCCGGAAGCTGGACCAATGTGGCGAACAACGGGACGGGCGCCAGCCTGAGCCTGACCGCGTCCGGTTCTCACAACGGCAATCAGTACCGGCTGATCGTGGTGGACGCCACCGGCGCTTCGGCCACGTCGAATGCCGCTACGCTGTACGTTCAGTCCAACATGAAGGTGACCGTCGCTCCTTCGACCACCACGGTGGACGCGGGCAAGCAGGTGACCTTCACCTCCACCGTGTCCGGAGGTACGAAGCCCTATACGTACCAGTGGAAGTACCGCACGTCCTCCACGGGTTCCTGGACGAAGGTTTCCTCGAACGGCACCTCCGCCACCTACACCCTGACGACGGCCGCCAGACACAACGGCTATCAGTATCAGCTCGAGGTGACGGACGCGAACGGCGGCGTGGCGACCTCCACCAATTATGCCACCCTGAACGTCACGGTTCCCGTGAAATACCGGGCTCTGCTGATCGGACAGAACGCGTACCCGTCGGGCGATGAGCTGGAAGGATGCATCAACGACGCCGACGGCATGAAGCTCATGCTGATGAGCCTGGGCAACAAGTACACCGTGACGGAGAAGACGAACCTGACGGCTGCGCAGATCAAGTCCAGCATCACCACCGCGTTCGCCGACGCCACCGCCAACGACGTGTCCCTGTTCTACTACTCCGGACACGGCGGATCGAATACCGGTAATCTGATCGGCGTGGACCTCTATAGCGTGACCCTGGATTATCTTGCGAGCACGCTGGCCAACGTACCCGGTCACGTGATCGTCATTCTGGACAGCTGCTACAGCGGCATGCTGCTCCATTCCGGCAGGAAGAGCGATGAGCTGGCCCGCATCAACGAGAACATCATCGCCACGTTCCGCAGATACGACACTGGCATGGCGGCCGCGGGCCTCGGGGATGAACCCAACCACTCCCTGACCGCTTCTCACTTCTCCGTCCTGACCGCCAGCGCGTACAACGAGACCTCCGCGGAGTACAGCTCTGCGCCGCACGGTGCCTTCACAGACGCGTTCCTGGAAGGACTCGGCCATGCGTTTAACTGGAGCGCGGTGGGTTACATGGACTACTCCGGATCCATGCCTGCCGACACCAGCGGAAACTCCTCCGTCAGCCTGTTTGAGGCGTACAACTACTCCTACAACGGGGTGAAGAATGACGGCTGCAGCCAGTCCGTCCAGTACTTCGGCACCGGCTCCAGAGAGCTGTTCTGGCACTGAGCCTTTGACCGCGGAGCTCTCCCGGATACGGGAACAGACAGAACCGTTCCGCGTCCGGCTGAGATCCTTGAGAACCCTGTAAAGGGGAACAAGTAAAATGAAAAACCCGGCATGCCGCTGTGGACCGATTTCCGATCGGACGCAGGGGGTGCCGGGTTTTTGGGTGGGGAGGACTGCGGGGTGGGAATATATGGGGGAGGAACGGTAGTTTCAGGCACACATTCGGATCTAAACTTGTAAACGGAATCAAACAGCCGGACGGGTCACTCCTCTGCCTCTCGCCGAAACAGGTCGCCGATCTGCTCGGACATTTCACGTCAGAGATCACGGAGATGTACTGCGTGCGAAGCTAAGCGGGTCAAGAGGGACAACACCCGGCTGGTCGGGATTACGGATGGGTTCGCGCTGTGAGGCCATCAGTGGACTCTTCCCCATGTTGTGAATCAAGCACATTCTCTTCTTGCAATCTCGTGGAAAAGGGGGTAGAATGTTATAGGGATGAAAAGATTTGTGAGAGATAAAGCTATCCCCTCGGTGAAATTCCGCGGTTCCGGTCAGGACAAGGGCGCAACAATGTGATAGGATATGAGCACAGACCGAGCCGGCTGCTGTCTGAAATACAGGAGGAATCCAAACCATGGAAAACAGCGAACTCATCACCAAAGCCCTTGCTTATATCCGCGCAGACGCGGCGGACAGCGGCATGACGATTGACGACGTCGCGGAGCACGCAGGCTTTTCAACGGACTACTTTAACCGGATCTTCTTTGAACATACGGGATTCCGTGTCATGGAATACGTCCGGCTCACCCGGCTCAAAAAAGCGGCGCGGCTCCTGCGGGGAAGCGACCGGGATGTGCTCGGCATTTCGCTCGACTGCGGATACGAATCGCCCGAAAGCCTGTGTCGCGCGTTTCGGAAGCAGTACGGCATGTCCCCGTCGGAATACCGGAAGAAGTATGAGAAAACGGAAGCGCATTACGGCGACTTCTTCAATGACACCGTTGCCGCGCGTCTGACGCATGAATTTCCCGCGTTCCGCTCCGTCGATTCTGAGGATGCCGTCGACTGGATGGTGGAAACGGACCCGCTGAAATACGCAAAGGCCGCCGTTGACTGCCATAACAACGGCGGCGCGGCCCTCTGCGGCGGGGAGCTCTCCGACGGTTTCGTCCTCTTCACGGAGTGGGACGGGCAGTTTATCGGCGACATCATCGCCGACGATTGGGACAGGATCGCCGGGTTTCTGAAAACCTTCTGCGGCGACCGTTTCGAGATGAACCTTTATACGCTCGCGGACGAGGAAACCATTATATCCGAGCTTTCCGCGCGGGGCGTTGCGGTGAAAGAGATCGAGAGCACCGAGATCCGCGCCTGTACCTCGGAGCCGGATGTTCCCGCGCCGACGGAAGGGATCGCACTCCGCGAGCTCCGGTACGAGGACTATCCTCTCATCGAGCGGCACTATGCGGGACGGGAGAGCTGGAAATACCGGCTCGTGCATCTGAAGCAGGAGCTGTATCAGCGGTATGAACTTGGGAACGAGGCGCACAGCGTTTTCTGCTTCGGACTTTTCTGCGGCGAGCGGATGATCGGATTCGCGGAAGGCCGCTTGCAGAGAGCCGGCGGGTTGATCGTGAACAACGAGATCGCCGTGATGCCGGATGCGGAATACCGGACGGAAGAAGTCTATCGGTACGCCTTTGCGGCAATCACAAAAGAAGCTCTCTCCCGCGGCGCGCTTCCCCTCGATACGCTTCACACCTCCACGTCCTCACGGGAACATGGCCGATTCGATTCGGCAGAGTTCGGCTACCGGACGGTGAACATCTCATGCCGGATATCTTGCTGACAAGGAATTAATCTTTTTCTACACCACGCGCTCTTCCGCTCACTGCCCATTTCTGCAAAATCCTGCCCGCCCCTGACCCATTTCTCCCCGCTCCGACACCACCCCGCACACCGAACTCCTTCCCCCACAAATCCCCGCAAGACGAACAGCCACAACCCCTTTCCCACCTTCTGCCAAATCCCACGGAGTGATTCCGGTGTAGTGAGTGCAGAAAACGCCCGAAAATCGCCCAAACCATCCCACTTGTCTCCAAATTCTGCACACAAGGAAAAACCCCCGGAAGCCAATCTCTGAAAGGCTTTCGGGGGATTTCACATCCAGGGGTACTAGGACTCGAACCCAGGACACGCGGTTTTGGAGTTGATGTCGAATGTCGAATGTCTTGCAATGTTTGAGCCATTCTCAATTCGTCCGTTCTCAAAAAGGTGCGTTTTTGATGCTCCGGTGCCAACGCCAGCCCAAATGTGAAGGATGCTGTGCAGGAGCAGAGGGAAACGCCCGTGCACAGAATCCGCTGAGCCCGGTGTCCAAATTCTGAGCCGCTAAACAATGAAAAGGGGCTGGACAGCTTATCCAAACGATGCTCCGGTCTTTTTCGGTCAGAAGAACAATTTTGGCGGTGGTATTTTGATGCTGAGGCAAGATTTCATCGGAGGGTCGCCGGTCTGCTTTTTTTCGAATAGGTGTGCGCATTGATGCTCTGATGGTTGTGGAACTCCCCGTCATATCTCCGGATCGATGACTCTTCCCGCCGGACTTTCCCACAGGCTAAAGCCTGCGCACAGCGCCGCTCAGGCGGTGGAAAAGGTCACGGCAGGGCGTTCGTTTGGCTAACAGCAGGGGAATGGACAGTGTCGCTCGGTATTCATATCTTATCTTGGGGAGAGCAACGAAATAATTGTAGAATAAACTTATAATTATAACGATAGCATTGACGCGGATCTCTTTTGCAATCTTATTCAGATCTCTTTGCTTTCTCTCTCAGAAGAGAAATATAGTCAGAATAAGTGATTTCTTTGGTGAGAAGTTTGCGGCACCACTCACGCATTTCTGCGTCTACCCGGAATCCTTCAATCTCTACATTGGCGATTCCTCGATCCAACGCGTTGTCCAAAGACATGTGATTCTTTGATTCAGGATTATTGGGGAGGACAGTTCCCACAATACGTGATGTCAGCTCCGCTTCCTCAAAGTCTTCTTTAAGATCAGGATTTGACGCTGTAACGTGTTTCTTGTAATCAGCCCAATTTGGCTCGTTTTTCATACAATATTCCTCTGATTGAAAAAGAGGCGTTTGCGTTTGTCAATCACTCGTGGATTGTCTCTTTCATGGCTTTCATTACATCTCCGGCGGAAAGCCTCCTGTCGGTTTGTTCGGCCCCGCGCTCCGCTTCCTCCAGCTTGCAGCAGATTTCGCTGTCAGAAATGCCTCCGGGACGGGAATGATCTGTCAAACACGACACACTTAACTCAAGATCGCCTGCCAGAGACGGATCAGAGGTGAGGAGGACGATGTCCCCGACTTTTATGATGAAGACCTCGTCCGTACTAAAACGGTATTCATCCGGAATGCAGACAGCTTGGCTGTCCCCGATTGTGAAAACCTTGGCGGTATGCATGAGAATCCCCCTATAATG
>CACYWX010000252.1 GCA_902778205.1 uncultured Ruminococcus sp.
CGTTCAGCAGCTTTTCGATGATGTCGCGGGAATCGCCGGAGGTCGCGCCCTTCGGGGACAGCACGAACACCAGATCGCCGGGCTTCACCTGGGCGATGGGGCCGTGGTGGAAGTCGGAGGTGGGATAGCCCTTCATCTTCAGCTTGTTGGTCTCCAGCATCTTCAGCGCACCCTCCAGGGCGATGCAGTAGGAGATGCCGCGGCCCAGCAGGATCGCGCCGGGGATGTTGCGGTACTTCTCGGCGAAGGCCATGATGTCGTCGTACTTCGTGTCGAGCATTTCCTGCGCCTTGGCGGGAAGAGCCCGGAAGGCGTTCAGCAGATCCTCGCTCCCGGCCCAGACCGCCGCCATGGCGCCCAGAATGGTCATCTGGGTGGTGAAGGTCTTGGTGGCGGCGATGGAAGCCTCATGACCGCAGCCGCAGAACAGGTGATAATCCGCGGTCAGCGCCATGGGGGAATCCGTGTTGTTGGTCACGGCCACCGTGATGGCTCCGTCCTTCTTCGCGGATTCCAGAACCGCCAGAACGTCCTCGGCGCGGCCGGACTGGGACACGCCCACCACCAGATTGCCGGAGAGATCCACGTGCGCGCCGTACTTGGTGAACACGGAGGGAGTGCCCAGGGTGCAGGGAATGCCGGCGAAGATGCCGAACAGATACTGGGCGTACACGCAGGCGTGGTCGGAGGTGCCGCGGGCCGCGAAATACACGTTCTTGATCCCGGCCGCCTTGGCCTTCTCCACGATCTCGCGGATCACGGGGAGATTGATGTCCAGAACCTTCGACAGAGCCTCGGGCTGTTCGCGGATTTCTTTTTCGAGATTGATCATGATGCTACGCTCCCATAATGTAGTTTGATCCGACGGTGACAGACGCCTGTCCGCGCCGGGGATTGTCAGTTTTATGCGTACCGCGCGTTCTCCGTTCTCCCGGTCGGTGCGGCGGTATCAAAGCCATTGATTTCAGAAAGCTTCGTCCGGTCTCCCGGTATACAAGCCTATATCAAGGCTAGGGATTTCAGAAGGTTTCAACCGGACTTCCGGTCTGTCAGCTTAAATCAGGGCCAGGGATTTCAGGATAAAAATGCCCACGAAGATGGTGAACACGCACAGCATGGTGGACAAAAGCAGGATCTGCGCTGCCAGCTCGTGGTCGTTGTCCATTTTCTTGGCCATGATGTAGCTGGAAACCGCCGTGGGCGCGCCGAAGCAGATCAGCACCACGCCCAGAGCCGGTCCCCGCAGTCCCGCCAGAGCCGCCGCCGTCACCGCCACAGCCGGAACGATCACCGTCCGGTTCAAAGCGCCCAGCACCGCGTATCCGGCCCGTCCCCTGAGGCTCTCCGCCTTGAAGTTCGCGCCCAGGGACAGAAGCGCCAGAGGCGTGGTCAGCCCGGAGAGATAATGCAGGGTCTTGGAGGCCGCCGTCGGGATGCGGATCCCCCAGAGCATGAAGGGAATGCCCAGCACCACCCCGATGATCAGGGGATTGGTGACGATGGATTTCAGGATTCCCTTCAGGGTCCCCCATCCGAACCGCTTGTCCCGGTTACCGGAGAAGATGGACAGGATGACCACCGAATAGGAGTTGAACATAAGGATGACGAAGGGCATGGTGATGGCGATGACCTGACCGCCCACGTCCCCGAACATGTTCTGGGCCAGCGGCACCCCCAGAATGGCGAAATTGGAGCGGCAGGAGCCCTGAATGAAGGCCCCGCGCATCTCCGGCTTCCGCACGACGAACAGGGACAGCACCGACATGACCGTGAAGCTGGTGGTCACGGCGATCACCAGAAACAGGATCAGCCGCCCGTCCCCGCTTTCGGCCAGGGAGCTCTCCGCCACCTCCAGAAAGAGCATGACCGGAAGTCCCACCTTGAACACCAGCCAGTCGGCGATCTCCGTGAAGCCGTCGGTCAGCTTCCCGGCCCGCTTCAGGATCCAGCCCAGCACCACCAGCAGGAAGATCGGCAGAATGGCGTTGACGCTGTATACCAGATTGTCGATCATATCAGCTCTCCATACTGTCGAAGAACCGCTCGATCCCCTCCGCGATGGCGTCCGCCACGGAAGCCTGCCAGGCAGGATCGATCAGGTTGGCCGCGTCCTTCTCGTTGGTGCAGAAGCCCAGCTCCACGAGGGCGGCGGCGGCGTGGGTGTCCCGGGTGACGGCCAGGGAGGCGTTGTCCGCATTCTCCGGATTTCTGAGATCTGTCTCAGCGGTGATCTCCACCAGCTCGTCGATGGCCTCTGCGATGGATACGGCCGCCGGCTCGTTCCAGTCGTTGTCCTTGAAGCCGCTGACATGGTTATAATAGACCTGAACGCCGCAGGCGTTGGGGTTCCCTGCGGTATTGGTGTGGATGGACACGATGAAATCCGGGTTCAGATCGTTCATCATGGCCACCCGCTCGTTGGGATTGAACCGGTCGTTCCCGTCCCAGTTGTAGGTCTCGGGCATATGGATCCCGTCGTGGGTCATGACGGTTTTGAAGCCGCGCTTCTGCAGATCCTCGCTGACCATATTGGCCACCACGATGGTGATGTCCTTCTCCAGAACGCCGTCCGGATAGAAGGAGGTCTCGGCGTCTCCGCTGCCTCCGTCCTCGAAGCCGTGGCCGGGATCCACGCAGATGAGGATGTCCCTCTGCTCCACCACCTCGGGCATGATCCGTCCCACGCCCACGGCGGGCATGGCGGGAGGAAGCGTCACCACCTCTTCCACGACGGGTTCGGCGGATTCCCCGGCCTTGGCCGCCGGTGCGGAATTCGCCTCCGATTCCGCCGTTTTCCTTCCGCATCCCGCCAGAGAAGCCAGAACGAGGACCGAGGCGAGAAAAGCGGTTATCGTTCGTTTACATTGCACAGTCATCATAATCCGTATCCCCGCACCGCGGACGGTCCGCGGGCGTATGTCTGATCGGAAGGCGTCATTCCTCCATGCTGTCGAAAAACCGGGCGATTCCCTCCGCAATTCCCTCCGCCATGGACCGCTGCCAGTCCTCCCGGAGCATGTCCTGCGCATCCACCTCGTTGGAGGCGTAGCCCATCTCGATCAGGCACGCAGCGCAGTGGGTGTCCCGGGTCACGGCGTAGGAGGCAAAGTCGTATATGATCTCGTTCCCGAGCTTGGTGGTGGCGGAGGTGACCACGTAATCGTCGATGGCCTCCGCTATGGATTCCGCGGCGGGCTCCGACCAGTCGTTCCATTTGGAGGAGCTCGTCAGGTTGTATAACACGATGGCCCCGCAGGCCTCCTGATTCTCCGCGTAATTCACGTGAATCGACACCATGTAGTCCGGCGAGATCGAATTGATGCAGGCCGCCCGCTCGTCAGGATTGAATTTGTTGTTCCCGTCGTAGTTGAATTCCTGGGGCAGGGTCACGCCGTCGTGAGTCATGGCCGTCCGGAAGCCGCGCTTTTCCAGCTCTTCCTTCAGCATCTTCGCCACGGCCAGCGTCACGTCGCGCTCCCGCACATCCAGGTTCAGCCACCAGCTCTTCTCGCCGTCCCCGTTGCCGGGATCGTCGAAGCCGTGGCCGGGATCGATGAGGACCAGCTCCTCCCGCTGTGCCCAGACGCCGGGCATGATCCGCCCCACTCCCATGGCAGGGACGGCGGGCGGCAGATCGATGACCTCGTGCTGCTCCTCCTTCTTTCCTTCCTCATTGCCGCTCTTTTTCTTCGAGCAGGCGGACAGACAGAGGGCGCAGAGAAGGATGGGCAGCAGCATCAGGACGGCCAGCAGGCGGTGAAGCCGTATCTTACAGTGTCCGTTCATAATTTCATCCCCGATATTCCAGCGGCAGATAGACGGCCGGTACGATGGAGCGCACGTAGGAAACCAGCGTGTCCGCGCTCAGGCCTCCCACATAGTGGACCTTCGCCAGCTCGTCCCGGTAGGAGGACAGCGGAAACACCTGCACGTCCCTCCTTCCCTTTTCCATATGGGTAAAGGTGGGAGTCAGGACCACGTCCTTTACGGCGATCTTCCCGCTGCTCCGCCGCTCCGCAGTGAAGGTCAGGATGCCGCCCGTCAGATTCTCGTAATACGCGGATGTGGACAGCAGGTTTCCCAGGGAGTAGACCGCCAGGGATTCCCCGCCGTCATTGGTGTTCAGCCAGTCCACCGCGCCGACGGTATCGCCCGTTCCGACGATCACGTCCGCGCCGGCCTCGGCCATGTAATAAGCGGCGGCGCACTGCTCTCCGGAGCTCATGCCCTCGTTCCAGTCCGCCATGACGATCACAAGATCGCTCTCCTCCGCCGCGGCACCAATCTGGCTGTTGACGCTCTCGGAGCCGATGGGATGGACGTCGCCGCCCACCGTCAGAAGCGTCACCGTGATCCCGTTTTGGGACAGGACCAGCGCGTTGCTCCCTCCCTCAGCCGTGGACAGGTTCTCCACGCCGTATTCCGCCAAGAGCTCCGCTCCGCTGTCCTGATCCAGGGTGTTCAGCACGTCGTACCCCGCGTTTGACAGGGTTTCAAGCGCCTCAGCCGGGGTCCTGTGGGTCGGATCGGTGTCCCCCTTCGGATGCACCGCGGAGGAGTCAAACCCCACCGTCACGTCCGCGGATTCCAGACTGCGGTATACGCCGGATACGGTCCGCAGGAAGCTGTAGCTCTGTCCCGCACCCGCCTTCCGGGCCGCGTCGGATATGATGAACGTGTCGATGAGGATGTCCCCCGCGAAGGCGAAGGTCAGGGAGGGGTTCTCCTCCGCCTCCGGGGGTGTTGTATACAGCTGCAGTCCGGGGGACCTCTCCTCGGCCTCGGCGCCCCGGCGGGACTGACTGAGCAGCCCGTCGGAGACGACTTCGGTTTCTTCCGGTCTGGCCTCACGCATTTCCAGAACGCCGCAGGAGGAGAGCAGCAGGAGCGCTGAAAGGACTGCGGCGATTCTTTTCATGCCGGGTCTTTTCATGGTTCAGCGCTTGGAGAGGACGTCCGCCTCGTACTTCTTCATCATGGGGATCCAGCTGTCGCCGGCGGGCACGCCCTGCATCTCGCAGTAGGCGTTCCATACCAGGCCGAACGGCAGTGTCTTCAGTTCCTCCAGATAGGCCAGACGGGAGGTGTAGTCGCCCTCCGCCTCGAACTTCTGAAGCATGGCCACAGGCTCCAGAGCCGCCCAGAGGATGGCCTTCTCCATGCTCCGCGCGCCGATGGCCCAGCAGGCGATGCGGTTGATGGAGCCGTCGAAAAAGTCCAGACCGATATGGACACGGTCCTGATAATGTCCGCGGTTGATCTCGCAGGCCAGAGTCTTCAGCTCGTCGTCCAGGATGACCACGTGGTCGGAGTCCCAGCGGACCGGGCGGGACACG
>CACYWX010000253.1 GCA_902778205.1 uncultured Ruminococcus sp.
CACGGCGCGCCGGAGATCGGGGGACCGCGGGATAAGCTTTGGACGGCGGCGGCCAATCTCGCGCAGGAATACCTCGACGGACACGGTTTTGAGATTCACGGCATCCTTGCACAAATCGACGGCGAGGGGTACAATAGAGACGCGGGGGAGAGGTGGTTTCTGGAATCCGTCACCGTCAGCGCGGCGTATGCGCTCATGCACCGCTGCGGGCTCGATCCGAAGGAAGCCATTGAAGAAGAGGACTTCCGTCCCCTGTTTGAATACTTCTCCCCCGAAACAGCCGCCGTCGTCGGAACGGCAGTCAGCCAGATCGACCGGGAAGTCCTGCGGGAGATCGAAATCACCATACGGAACCATGAACGCGCAAAGCAGAGAGCAAACGAAATCGAGGCAGAAGAAAGGAGCCCGAGCGATGATCGAGTACAAGCAGAACGGGGAGTATCAGATCCCGGACGTGACCCTGAACGAAACGAAGCCTATCGGGAGGTACGGGAGGATGCGGAAGCAGTTCCTGAAGGAGAACCGTCCGATCCTGTACAGCCGGATGCTGTTGTCGGAGACCCTGTATCCGCATCTGCTGGAGACGGAAGAGGCGATGGAGCGGAGGATGGAAGAGCTGATCCCGAAGCTGGCGGAGACAGCGGGCGCGACGGAAGCGCTGAAAGCGGCAGACCCGATGAAGTGGGTGGGACTGATGAACAACTGCAAGGCGCAGGCGGAGGAAATCCTCCTTTCGGAGCTGGTGTACAGTTAAGCCTGTTCCCCACCGAGGCGGAGCAGATTCGGAATATCGACGAGGCGGAGAGCCGGGACGACCGGCCCTTCGCTTTTTCAATTCCGGACGCCGTGATCGACGATTTTCTGCGGTACGGAAGCAATTCCGATCACGCCCGGGAGCTGACCGCCGCGGAGTTCATGAAGGAAAAACCGATGGAGGATCATGTATCTTCCCTTCGGAGGATGTATCACGGCGGTTACGGCCTGAATACGGACGGCGGAAAGTTTACGGCATGGTATGCCGAAGAAGGTCTCCGGTTCGCGCAGGGAATTTCCGCGGAATACCGCCCGGACGCCAGAATCCTCACCTGGACGGAGGCGGCGGAGAGGATCGAGGGAATGCTCACGGCAGGGACATTCGCCTCGAACGTGGAGCTTGAAGAAGCGCTGGGAACGGAGCGGCGGCAGATTGGGGAAGCGGTCTGGTTCCTGCGGCAGGACCTCAGCGAGGATGCGCGGGATCGTTATCTGCCCTCCCTTGCGGATATGGAGCGGTATCCGGTAGATACGGGACGGGACAGAATTGCGGACCGCATCGCCGAGCCGGAGTTTCGTTCCCGTTTTGAGGAGGACCTCCGGGCGTTCATCACGGACTATGCGGAAAACCGGGATCTGCTCCGGTTCCGCTATCACCGTCCGGATGAACTGCTGGCCCACATGGAGGAACTGGATCTTCCCATGCGCTCCTTCTCTTCCGCTCTGCCTGAACTGCCGCCCGCGTCCGCGTTCATCACCGAGGATGAAATCGACCGGACGCTCGGCGCGGGAAGCAGTTATGAAGGGGCAAGAGGACGGATCGCGGCCTACTTCGCCGAAGAACACACGAGCCGGGAGAAGATCGCGTTTCTGAAAAAAGAATACGGGGAAGGCGGCAGGTCGCACGCTCTGTCCCTGAGCAGCGGCAGTATGGAGGATTACGACAGCCGGGGAATCCGCCTGCGGAAACAGGACTGCGTGGACGTGGAACTGTCGTGGGCAAACGTCGTCAAGCGCATCGACCGGCTGATCGGGCAGGGGCGGTACGCCGTCCCACCGGAAACGGAACAAAACCGGAACGGGAGAACTCCGGAGGAAGAAGAACCCGCGGAGCCGGAGAACGATGCGGAAATGGGGGTAACTACCCCTGTTTCTGAACCTCAGAATGCGTCTGAACCGGACTGGATCTCCGGCTACAATTCCCTCAAGGAACGCTATCCCGAAGAACTGGTATTGTATCAGGTCGGGGACTTTTACGAATTGTTCGGCGAGGATGCCCGGAGAGCGGCGGAGCTTCTGGATCTCAGCGTGACGCCGCGGGAGATTCCCGGAGCCGGGCGGGTTGAGATGTGCGCGTTTCCCGCCTTTCAGCTCGATGACCGGCTGGAGACGATCCGGGACACGGAAGACGCGGTGGTGTCCTCCATCGGCCGGAACGGAGAGCGGGAGGTCCGCCGCCTGCTGTCCTTCGTACATGAGGCGGAGTACGGCGCGGACGAGCAGAGTGCATTCCCCGGAAACGACGCCGAGCCGGAAAACATCGGGATCTACCTCGGAGAGCGGGACAACACGCTCTTTTTCTATGCTCCCGTCAACTTCGGTGTCAACACGGACTTCGGAGACGCGCCGAAGCTCCGGGACGATCAGAGGATGGTGGTCGCCTCCCCGGTCTGCTATCACAACGCGCAGTTCATGGCAAGCAACCGCATCTCCTTTTTGAAAATCGGAAGGGATATAGCGGAAGAACGCCTGACCGGAAAGACCCCGGATGAACAGCTTGCGGCCATGCTGGAAGCGTCGGAGTTCTGGACCCCGCAGGGCAATGCCTACCGGATCGGGGATGGGATCCACGTCGATACTGCAAGCCGGGATGGGGCGCAGTTCCGCATCGAAACCGTGGATGAGGATCATATATACTACACTTTCCCCCACGCGGAATACACATCACCCTTCGGCATGAGCCGGGAACGGTTTGAACAGTCCCTTGACAGCGGCCTCTTTACCGTAATCCGAGACGAACCCGCGCCGGAACGCGAAGAAGAGCTGGAACAGAGGCCAGGGCCGGAAGCGGTCGCAGAAGAACCGGAAGTAACGGCGGAACCGCCCGAAGAGCCGCTCAAGGAGCCGGATGAAACAGAACTCGTGCGGGAAGGTTCAGAAACCGGGGTAACTACCCCCGAAACTGAAACGAACTTTCCGGAGGTACGGATACCCGCGGAACCGGCGTCCGGTACAGAAACCGGGGTAACTACCCATGATTCCGGCGTCCGCGTTTACTCTGGGGACGCGGACCTCACCGATTATGAGCGGGAACTCGGCCTGCACTCCATCGTGATCGACTTCACGGGCGGGAACCGGGAGCCGGTCATCGAACCGACGCCGACCCTGCCGCCGCCCGAAAACTTCCGCATCACGGACGAGCACCTCGGCGAAGGCGGGCCGAAGACGAAATTCCGTATGAACATGAACGCGATCCATACCCTGAAAACCATCGAAGCGGAGGACCGGAACGCGACGCCGGAGGAACAGGAAACCTTGTCCCGCTACGTCGGCTGGGGCGGGATCCCGGAGGCGTTCGATCCGGGACGGGAGGAATGGAGCGACGAATATACCGAACTGAAAGCGGCCTTGACGCCGGAAGAGTATGAGGCGGCGCGGGGATCGACGCTGAACGCCCATTACACGACGCCCACCGTGATCTCCGCGATCTATGAGGCGGTCGGAAACATGGGCTTCACGTCCGGGAACATCCTCGAACCGGCAGCGGGCATAGGCAACTTTTTCGGGATGCTCCCCGAGGGGATGCGGGACTCGAAGCTCTACGGCGTGGAGCTGGACAGTCTTTCGGGACGCATCGCACAGAAGCTCTATCCTGCGGCGGACATTACAGTCGCAGGGTTTGAGACGACGGACAGACGGGACTTTTTTGATTTGGCAGTCGGAAACGTCCCGTTCGGAAACTACAAGGTCAACGACAAGCCGTACAACAAGCTGAATTTCAGCATTCACAACTACTTCTTCGCAAAAGCCATCGATCAGGTGCGTCCGGGCGGCGTGATCGCCTTTGTGACCTCCCGCTACACGATGGACGCACAGGGGGAGGAGGCGCGGCGGTACATTGCAGAGCGGGCGGACCTGCTCGGCGCGATCCGTCTTCCTGAGAACGCTTTTCAGGCAAACGCGAATACGACGGTGGTCACGGACATCCTGTTCCTCCAGAAACGGGATTCCCCTGCCGTCGTCATGCCGGATTGGGTGGGCCTCGGGACAAACGAGGACGGGTATGCCGTCAACCGGTATTTTCTGGACCATCCGGATATGGTGCTGGGTGTCCAGACCGAGGACAGCTCCCGCTTCGGCATGGACTACACCGTCAAGCCCCGTGAGGATGCTTCTCTGAAAGACCTTCTGCATGAAGCGGTTCAAAACATCCGGGGAACATACAAGGAAGCCGAGCTCCCCGATCTCGGGGAGGGAGAAGCCATCCGGAAAACGATCCCCGCCGATCCGGACGTCCGGAATTTCAGCTACACGCTGGTGGACGGCGAACTGTACTACCGGGAGAACAGCATCATGGTCCGCCCCGATCTGAATGCCACCGCCGAAGCCCGCGTCAAGGGCATGGTGGGTCTGCGGGACTGTGTACGGCACCTGCTGGACGAACAGCTGGACGACGCGCCGGATCCGGTCATCCGGGCCATTCAGACGGAACTGAACGAACGGTACGACGAGTTTTCCGCGAAATACGGCCTCATCAACGATCGGGCGAACCGGCTGGCTTTTGCGGACGACAGTTCCTATTACCTTCTCTGCTCCCTCGAAATCCTGAACGAGGATCACCGGCTCAAGCAGAAAGCGGAGATCTTCACGCAGCGCACGATCCAGCCCCACCGCGCGGCGGAGCATGTGGACACAGCAGCCGAAGCCCTTGCGGTCTCCATTTCGGAAAAGGCGCGGGTGGATATGGCGTATATGACCGCTCTTTCCGGAAAGACCGAAGAAGAACTGGAAGCCGATCTCCGAGGCGCGGTCTTCCGTCTGCCGGAACAGCCGGACGTCTTCATCACCGCCGACGAATACCTCTCCGGGAACGTTCGGCAGAAGCTGGCAGAAGCGGAGCGGGCGGCGGAGGACAATCCTCTGTTCGCGTACAACGCGGAAGCCCTGCGCGCAGCCCAGCCCCGGGACCTTGAGGCGTCGGAGATCGAAGTGCGTCTCGGCGCGACGTGGATCGAGCCGGAGACGGTCAGGGACTTCATGTTCGATCTTCTTCAGCCCGGATTCTTCGCCCGGCGCGGGATGGACGTGGAATACTCCGGGATCACCGGGGAATGGAAGATCAAAAACAAATCTCTGGACGACAGCAGCGTGAACGCGACAGTATCATACGGAACCTCCCGGGCCAGCGCGTACCGGATTCTGGAGGATTCTCTGAACTTAAAGGACAGCCGTGTTTACGATACCATAGAGGAGGACGGCAAGGAAAAGAGGATCCTGAATAAAAAGAAAACCACCATTGCATCACAGAAGCAGGAAGCCATAAGGGAAGCATTTAAGG
>CACYWX010000254.1:0-5304 GCA_902778205.1 uncultured Ruminococcus sp.
GTTTGCTCTTCGGTTTGGATGCGGAATTTCACCTCTCCCTTGAATATTTTTTCTGACTTTTTCCTTCGAACCTATTGACAAATTCATAGCCGGCTGCCTATTACGACATTGTCCTGAAGAATAAATACAACCGGGACCTGCAGAGCGCGGAAATGCTTGACATCATCCGGGACAGCCTGATCTTTGACGTGGGCTATCTCAACAGCTACGCCCTGGACACGGCGGGCCACCTCTTTGTACAGCTCGTCAGAGAGGGCAATACAGACTTTGCTTCTGCCTATAAGAGGAAGGAAAAGGTCTTTGTGAAAAAGCTTCAAAAAATGCAGGAGGCTTACGCAGACTGAACCATAGATCTCGCCGACAGCATACCACGTCCGCCAATGCAAGTTGACGCCGGACTAACCTGTCGTAGAAAAGGGACCCTGACCAAAAAGGTGTAGGGCCCCTGTTTCTTTTCCACAAGCGGTTATACCATTGTCGTACAATATGCTTCCCGCCATTCTGACGGGAAGCCGGATAGGTGTGCTCACCACGCCAGAAGATCTACATTGGACCGCCATTATCTCCTTCCAAAGAAATCGCTGAAGAAGTCGAAAAAGCTGTTCATGTCAGGGGTTGTCGATTCGGTTTTATCTTCCTCCGGCTTGGTTTCCAAAGTCTCATCGAGATCGTCCGGACGCTCGAACACCGTCACTTTGAGGGCGAGTAGCTTGCCATCACGGGATACGCTGAAGTCCAGCTTATCGCCAATGGAGGACTGCTCTACCATGGCCTTGACATCTGCTGCTGAGGTCATTTCCTCGCCGTTGATTGCCACGATCCGGTCACCCTCCTTGAGGACCTTGTCGTTATATCCTTTGGAGAGCGCCGTGATATACACGCCCTGCTTCATACCTGTTCCGCTGGAAGCCTCGCTGAGGGAAACGCCGATATAGGGCTTTTCCTCCTGCGCCTTTTCTTCGGTTTTCTCATCTTTGTCCGTCTTTGCAGCCTCCTTCGCTTCAACGTCGGGCGTCCGCTCGAATACGGTGACATCCACTTCCATCAGCTTGTTGTCACGGTAGAGCTGGAAGGTCAGCTTGTCCCCGATGGAAGACTTGGAAACCTGAGCCTTGATATCGTCGGAAGAGCTGATTTCCTCGCCGTTCACAGCGATGATGCGGTCGCCTTCCTTGAGAACCTTGTCATTCAAGCCTTCGGTCACGTCTCTCACGTACACGCCGGGTTTAACATTGGACGTTGCGCTGCCGAAGAAGAAAAGATCGCTTCCGGAGCCAACGTCCTCAAAACTCACGCCGATCATAGGCTTACCGGAAACATAGCCTTTTGTCATGAGCTCTTCGGAAACGGAGACAGCTTTGTTGACCGGAATGGCGAATCCAAGGCCTTCGATGCCCATGCCGGAGGATTTCGCGTTGACGATGCCGACCAGCTCACCGCGCATATTGAACATGCCGCCGCCGGAGTTGCCGGGGTTGACGGCCGCGTTGGTCTGGATCAGATGCATGGTTACGCCGCCGACTTGAATTTCCCGCTCCGTGGCAGAGACAATGCCGTTGGTCACAGTGCCGCCCAACTCGCCAAGCGGATTGCCGACAATCACAAGTTCCTGTCCGACGACCAGTTTGTCGCTGTCGCCGCATTTGACAGCTTTGAGTCCTTTCGCATCGATCTTGACGATGGCGATATCCTCGTCCGTATCGTAGGCTTTTACCTCAGCAGGATATTCAGTCCCATCGGTAAGACGCACTGTGACGGTGTCTGCCACATTCTGCTGATTGTTGTCCAGAATAACGTGCGCGTTTGTGATGATATACCCGTCTTCCGTGAGGATCACGCCGGACCCTGCTCCGCCGGTGGTGTACTGGAACCAGATGTTCTCCGTCTTGTATTCGGTATTGATCTCTACGACGGAATCCTTGACGATAGCCGCCACCTGTGCATATGTCATATCACCATCCGAGGATGCCGTGGCTTTTGCAGTGGAGGCGGTGCTTGCCGTATCCGCTGCCTTGTAGATAACGATGGGCGCGCCGGAAGATACCTTCTGTGCGGTCTGCACGTCGGACGACTGGACCGCGGGATCCTGAGCCGTTATCCTGTGCGCGAGGACTGTTCCGCCGAAACCGAAGGCTCCGGACAGGACGACGCAGATCGCGCAGGCCCAGGCGATGGTCTTCCTTGTGATGGGCTTCTTTTCCTTATGGTTGTGCTGCTGGGGCTGATAAGAACCGGAAATATTGTACTGGTTGAATTCAGTGGGAATCCCAGCATTCTCGTTCTGCATATCTTCGATCAACATAACGATTCCCTTTCTCCGGTGGGAGTCGATCCCGCCCGGTAATCCTTTTTTCATACAGTACACATGAGTTGTTCCCTGAAACGGGGCTGAAAATGAATCCCCCGCGGGGGGGAAGAGAGGTAAATCACTCACCCGGCGGGGGAACCCGGCCTTATTCGATTACGATGGTTTTCTTCTCCGGCAGCTTCGGCGTTTCCTTCTTCGGGATCGTCAGCGTCAGCACGCCGTGCTCCATCTTCGCCTTGATGTCTTCTTCGGTGACGGTCTCGCCGACATAGAAGGATCTCTGCATCGCGCCGGAGTATCTCTCCTGACGAATCAGCTTGCCTTCCTTGTCGTTCTCGTCCTTGTCGACGCCCTTCGCCGCGCTGACGGTCAGGTAGCCGTTCTCCAGATCGATGGTCACGTCTTCCTTCTTGAAGCCCGGCAGGTCGATGGCGATCTCATAGTGGTCGTCGTGCTCCGTCACGTCCGTCTTCATGACGTGGGCGGCGTTCTTGCCGTAGAGCTTCTTTTCGATGTTCCGGAAATCTCTCTCGGTCGGGAATCCGAACCAGTCGTCAAAAAGGTTTTCTCCGAAAATGCTGTTGTCTCTCCAAATGCTCGGTAACATAGGTCAGACCTCCTTGCACCCTTCGCCTCAGCTCCACGTTAGGGAGCGAAGTCGATAGGTTGTTGCAAGGGAAGGAGGGCTTGAGGATGCGGATCGTTCGCAATCGATGCGGCCGTCCGGGGAACCTCTCTCTGTTCCTTTGTTCGTGACATATTATAGCACGGTTGGTTAGCACTGTCAATGGGTGAGTGCTAATTTCTTTCTGAAAATTATGTGAAAAACCACTCCACAGATGACTTACAGTTTACAGGTGGGCCGAAAGGAGTGCATGACGCAGAAATTGGTAAAGAGAGCAGTGTGTACAACTATTCGTCATCCCGTTCTTTCATGATGCTCAAATAGGATGGGCGGATTATCTTGTCCATACAAACGAGCTCTTCGATCCGGTGCGCGCTCCACCCGACGATGCGGGCGATGGCGAAGATGGCGGTGTAAAGCTCTGTTGGAATACCCAGCATATCATAAACAAATCCACTGTAAAAATCCACGTTGGGACTGACGCCTTTGTAGATTCTGCGTCTTGAGGCGATGATCCGCGGCGCCAGCTCCTCCACATTCTGATATAGTGCCAACTCCCGGAGCCGCCCCTTTTCCTCTGCAAGTTCCATCACATATTTTTTGAACGCGCGCTCTCTCGGATCGGATAGGGAATAGACGGCATGCCCCATTCCATAGATCAGGCCCTTTCCGTCAAAAGCATCTTTATCCAAGATTTTGGTGAGATAGGCGGCGACTGCTTCGCGATCTCGCACGTCCCGGACATGAGTCCGGATGTCTGTCATCATCTCCATGACCTTGATATTCGCGCCGCCATGTCTGGGGCCCTTGAGGGAGGACATCGCTGCGGCAATGGTGGAGTAGGTATCGGAGCCGGAGGAGGTGACAACTCTTGTTGTAAAGGTAGAGTTGTTTCCTCCCCCGTGCTCCATGTGAAGAATGAGCGCCGTGTCGAGTACCTTTGCTTCAGTGAGGGTATATTTCTGGTTCGGGCGCAACAAGAGCAGTAGATTCTCAGCAGTGGACTTTTTCGGATTGGGACGGTGGATGATCATGCTGGCGTTTTTCTCATAGTGATTGTAGGCGTGGTACGCATACGCTGCGAGCAGAGGCATCTCCGCAATGAGCTGAATGCACTGACGCAGTGAGTTCGCCAGTTCCGTATTTGCCGCTGTGTTGTCATAGGAGGCGAGGGTCAGGATGCTGCGGGTCATGGAGTTCATGATGTCTTTGGACGGAGCCTTCATGATCACATCCCTTGTGAAGTTGCGCGGAAGCGTTCGGACCTGCCCGAGATTATCTGAGAACTCATCCTCTTCCTTTGAAGATGGAAGAACTCCGGTCAGGAGCAGATATGCGATCCGCTCATAGCCGAATTTCTCCTCTCCCAGTGCTTCGATGAGGTGTTGCACGCGGTATCCCCGATACCAGAGCTCCCCGTCGCAAGGGACCTTTTCCCCGTTCACAGTTCTCGAAGCGACAATTTTGGATATATTGGTCAACCCCGTCAGTACCCCATTGCCATTAAGATCCCGCAGGCCGCGGAATACACCGTAATCCTCATAAAGGGTTGGGTCAACTCTATCATTTTCGATGCAGAGCCCTGCGATCTGTTCGGAGTACTGATTCAGCTGTTTCATGGGGGCCTTCTTTCATGGCGGCTGGATGTAAAATAATATTTATTATAACATGAAAGGAGGTAAAATGTCAAGCGATAGATTGAATATTTATATTTTGAACACGAATAATTTCCGATTTGTTCAGATTCATCCGCGGGTAATAAGGACAGTAAAAACCACCCCGCCGGGGAGCCTGCCCTCTTCCAGCGGGGATGTGTTTATTTATTCCACCTCAGCAAGAACCTGATCATCCGTCAGCCCGATTTCCGAATCAGTTCCAATCTTTCCCCGGAGCGCTCTATCCTATGACATACCCTGTCCGAGTCTCTGCACTGATGCGATTGAACCGCCGTGTACGGATCCGTACGCACCGATGGTGTGGGAGGGCGGTCACTCAACTATTATATCTTGGCGAGTTTGCCTTGGGTACATACTATCTTGTGGAGACGAGCGCTCCAGATGGATATAATACATTTAGTGGGTTAATTTGTATTACGGTTTCAGAAAATGGTGTAACCGCTTTTCAGGGAACATTCCCGGCTTTAGTAGTACAAAAAAGAAATCTTTTTGCATAAACAACCCGAACATATTCCCGCCCGGCGAGCAATCTTACGAGGAACGCGGTATCACTCCACGGATTTCAGGCTCTCCGCCATGGGGATCCCGGCGATGCGGCGGCGCATGGCGAGGTGGACCAGCGCGGCGAAGACGCAGGTCAAAAGGAAGGCGAAGAGGCAGGACAGGGGCGAGACACGGGGGACGAAATACACCAT
>CACYWX010000254.1:5311-9338 GCA_902778205.1 uncultured Ruminococcus sp.
CCACCTTGATCCGGCTCATGACGAAGCGGTGGAGCAGGAAGCCCATGGGAATCCCCGCGAGCGACCCGAGGAGCGTCAGCACCCGGTTTTCCCGGAACACATACGAAGCCGTCTCCCCGCGGTAGAATCCCAGCACCTTCACCGTGGCGATCTCCCGCGTCCGCTCCGTGATGTTGATCTCCGTGAGCTCATAGAGAACGATGAATGCGAGCAGTCCCGCGCAGACGATCACCAGAAGGACGATATAGTCGAGGTTGCCGAGGAAGCCCGCGATCCGGTCCTTCACCGCCTGGGAGACGGTCACGTTGACCACGTCCTCCCGGTCCAATAGGAGCGCGCCGCCCGCATAGGGGTCCGTTCCCCCGGGCGCGGTGACATAGGCCGTCTTCACCTCCGCGTCGGTCCCGAAGGCGTCCCGGAAGGTCGCGGAGGTCATGTAGACATAGCTGTTGACATAGTTCTCGCAGACGGACGATACGGTCAATTCCGCTGCGACGCCGCCCGAGGTGATCGTGACGGTATCTCCCGGCGAGAGGTTCAGCTGCTCCGCCAGATGCGCGTCGATCGTACAGGTCCCGGCGGCAGGGAAGGACAGCTCTTCGCCATCCTTTTCGAGGGTGATCATCTCCCGGAACAGCTCTCCGGTGTCCTCCGGGATCACCAGATACGCGGTCTTGACCCCGGCTCCGCTTCGGACCTCCGCCGAGCTCTCGTGGAGCCATAAAATCCTCTCCGCTGACGGAGCCGTTTCCCGGGCGAACGCTTCCCGCTCCTCCTCCGTCAGCTCGTCCGAAACGGTCACGGCGTAGTCGTAGTGGGCAACCAGCCCGTACTGCACCTCCACGATCCCGGTGATGGAGTCCCGGATCCCCGCTCCGGTCAGCAGCAGCGCAAAGCACCCGCCGATGCCGAGGATCATCATCCAAAGCCGGTTCCGGTAGCGGAGGATGTTGCGGGCGGACACCTTGTGCAGAAAGCTCATGCGCCGCCAGAGGAAGGGGACGCGCTCGAGCAGGATCCTTTTCCCCGCTTTCGGCGCCTTCGGACGGATAAGCGCCGCCGGACGCTCGGACAGCACCGCCCGTCCCGTCACCCACGCCGTCCCCACGGTGCAGAGGACCGCCGCGGCGAAGGAGACGGCCAGCAAATGGGGAACGAAAACGTGGCAGAGAGGCGCGAAGGAGCCGTACATGATCTGATAGACCTTCCAGATGATCTCCGGAATGATCCCGGTGCCGAGGGCGTATCCCCCCGCCGTCCCGACGAGAGCCGCCGAGCCCGCGTAGAGCAGGTATTTCCGGGAGATCTGCCCCGCCGTATAGCCCAGCGCCTTGCGGGTGCCGATCTGTGTCCGCTCCTCCGCGATCATGCGGGTCATGGTGGTGGCGCAGACAAGGGCGGCGACGAGGAAGAAGAACACCGGAAACACCTGGCTGATCCCCTCCACGATGGCGACGTCGTTCTCGAAGCAGGCGTATCCCACGTTGGCAAACCGGTCGAGGGCGTAGGTGCGCACATCTTCGACCCTTCTCAGCTCCTCCTTCGCATCCGCCAGCTCCGCCTCGTGCTCCTTTATGGATTCCTCCCCGTCCCTGACGGCCTCTTCTGCGTCGGACAGAGCGGTTTTCAGCTTATCCCGGAGCTCCACAGTCTCCGCCCGTTTGTCCCGCAGGGATTGCAAGGTCTCCCGCAGCGCGTCCTCCTGCCGGTCCAGCTCCGGGTCCGCATCGGACAAAGCGGCGAGAACAGCGGGATGGTTGGCGGGGATCAGCTCGGCCGGAAGTCCCAGCGCGGCGGCAATCTCGTCAAGGACCGCGGCGCGGGTCTGTTCCCGGATCGAGGGGAAATCGTCGAGCGCTTCCTCCGCTTCGGAAATGCCGTTCTCCAATTGTCCGATCCCGTCCTCCGCCTCGGCGATGCCGTCCCGTAGCTTCGGAAGATCCTCGTTCTTCACCCGGTCGAGCTCTTCCCGGGCGTCGGCCAGTTCCGCTTCGCCGTCCGCGATTTCTCCCCGCGCGTCGGCTGTGGCACGGTCAAGACGGGCGGCGGACACTCCGTCGAGCAGATCCTCCATCCGGTCCGCCATGGATTCGGCATAGTCCCGGTATCCGTCATGGAAGGCGGCGGGGGCGTCCTTCAGGGTGACATACGCCTCCGTGTACGCTTCCGCGGCGAACGCCGTAGGGTGAAGGATCACAAAGCAGGAGACGCTGCCCGTGCCGAGGTTGGTCGCGCCGCGCTCGTAGTTCAGATAGAGCGGCGAGAAGCAGAGGCCCGTCACGGTGAAAGACTCCCGGGTGAAATTCTCCGCGCTATCCTCGGTCAGGACAAGTTCAGTGCCGATCACGGATTCCGGGAAAAAGCGGCAGTCCACGGCGCACTCCCCGTCGTTCTCCGGCAGACGTCCCGCAGTCAGCAGAGGGCGGTTGATCTTCTCCGTCAGGGAGTGGAATTTGGCGACGGCAGCGGCTCCGTCCTCCGTCAGGTACTGCGCGTCGCAGGCGTAGGCGCATTCCGCTTCCGATACGGCGGGATCGTCCCCCAATGCTTTCTCCGCCTCGTCGTCAAAGCCCACGGTGGAGAGAAGGCGGTAGTCGAACAGATTCTGCCGCCCGAGATACCCGGAGGCGGTCTCGGCCATGTCGTCCCGGCAGATGCGGAGTCCCGCGAAGAATCCCACGCCCAGGGCCACGATGGCGGTCACGGCGAGATACCGTCCCGGCGCGGACCCGATCTCCCGGAGGAGGGCGACGAGGGTTAGGGGCTTTTTTCTCTTTCCCATGGCCCGCCCCTCACCATTCGATCTCTTCCACCGGCGTCGGGGAAGGGTTGACCGTGACCTCCGTGACGGAGCCCGAGCGTACCTTCACCACCCGGTCCGCCATGGCGCAGAGAGCCTGATTGTGGGTGATGACCAGCACGGTCTTCCCGTCCCGCCGGCACGCGTCCTGCAGCAGCTTCAGAACGGACTTGCCCGTGGCGTAGTCGAGGGCCCCGGTGGGTTCGTCGCAGAGCAGGAGCTTCGGATTTTTGGCGACGGCCCGGGCGATGGCGACCCGCTGCTGTTCCCCGCCGGAGAGCTGGGCCGGGAAATTGTCCATCCGGTCCCCGAGGCCCACGCTCCGGAGCGCTTCCGCCGCGTCCATGGGATCCCGGCAGATCTGCGCCGCCAGCTCCACGTTCTCGAGCGCTGTGAGGTTGGGGACGAGGTTGTAGAACTGAAAGACGAAGCCCACGTCCTCCCGCCGGTACGCGGTCAGCTCCCGTTCGTTCATGGCGCTGACCTCCTGCCCGTCCACCGTGACCGTGCCGGAGGTGGCGGAGTCCATGCCGCCGAGGATGTTGAGCAGGGTGGTCTTGCCTGCGCCCGACGCGCCGACGATGACGCAGAACTCCCCCTTGTTCACGGCAAATCCCGCGTCCCGAAGCGCGGCGATCTCCACCTCGCCCGTCTTGTAGATCCGGTTCACGTTTTCCAGCCGGATGAATGCGTCCTGTGTATGCTCTTTCTGATCCATGCCTGCATGATTTCCTGTTCTGTTTCTACGGGCGGTTGCCCGGCGATAACAGACTAATTATACCAAAGCAGGGGGCTGATGTCAAATTACTTCACGATTCAAACGATATAGGTATCGTTGCCTGGAAGGGGCAGGCTTATCTGGAAGTGGTTGGCTTGATTCCAAATAACTCTATTGATATTATAAACTGTAACGGACCATAATGGTAATAAGGCGTTGAAGCGAGAAATGTGTGACTATTCGATCCATTGACCGATAGTTTCAAACGGAAAAAGCCTCCAGCATGGCTTCACACATACTGAGAGGCTTTCGGTTTACTTGGGAATCTGAACAATATTTGAAAAGATCATTCAATCGTGATGGTCTTCTTCTCCGGCAGCTGCGGCGTCTCCTTCTTCGGGATGCAGAGCGTCAGAAGCCCGTGCTCCATCTTCGCCTTGATGTCTTCTTCGGTGACGGTCTCGCCGACGTAGAAGGATCTCTGCATGGCGCCGGAATATCTTTCCTGA
>CACYWX010000255.1 GCA_902778205.1 uncultured Ruminococcus sp.
GAACGGACTACGCGACCTTCTCCAACGATTTCAACGTGACGGATTCCACCCCGCCGGCCTTCCTCTGGCACACCTCCGACGACGGCGCCGTGAACGTCATCAACTCCTATCTGTACGCCACCGCGCTCAGACAGCACGGCATCCCTCATGAGCTGCACGTGTTCCCCCGCGGTCCCCACGGACTGGGACTGGCGCAGTCCTATCCGCACGTGGCCCAGTGGGCGGGGCTCATGAAGAACTGGCTCGTCACCATGGGCTGGCTGAACTGAAGCAGCCGAACCGCATTCTTCCCCCCCGGGAGGAGTGCGGTTTTTTCCGGGACAGCGAGGTATACACCGCGCATACGGACGGCGGAGCGGAAATTCGTTCGGAATCGCCATTGTTTTTTCATCGGCGCAGTGTTATAATCATCCCGTATGCAATTTATTCCTCAGGAGTGACATCCCATGAACCGGAACAACGAGAATCTGGTGGACGCGCCCGGTTCTCTTACCTTAAAGATCATCAAATTCGTGATCCCGCTGATGCTGACGGGGATCCTCCAGCTTCTCTACAACGCCGCGGACAGCGTGGTGGTGGGACGGTTCGAGAGCGCGGACGCCCTGGCCGCCGTGACCTCCGTGGGATCCCTCATCAACCTTCTGGTGAACCTCTTCATGGGGCTGTCCGTGGGCACTTCCGTGGCCGTGGCTCACGACTGGGGCGCGAAGGATTTCGACGGCGTCAGCCGCACCATCCACACCTCCTACCTCATCAGCTTCATCGGCGGGATCCTCGTGTCCGCCATCGGCATCGCCTTCTCCGGACAGTTCCTCATCTGGATGAAGTCCGACCCAGCGGTCCTGCCCCTGTCCGAGCGGTATCTCAGGATCTATTTTGTGGGGACTACGGCGAACATGGCCTACAACTTCGGGGCGTCGGTGCTCCGTTCCGTGGGGGACACCCGTCGGCCCCTGTACTTCCTGGCCGTGTCCGGTCTGGCGAACGTGTTCCTCAATCTGCTCTTCGTCATCGTGTTCCATATGGGCGTGGACGGCGTGGCCTGGGCGACCGTGGCCTCCCAGGTGCTCTCCGCGGCCTTCGTCATCGTGTACATGATGCGGGTGAAGACAGCCATCCATTTCGACTGGCGGAAGCTGAGGCTCCATCCGGACAAGCTGAAGAAGATCGTGCTGGTGGGTCTGCCCGCAGGGCTCCAGGGGACGGTGTTCTCCATCTCCAACGTCATCATCCAGTCCTCCGTCAATTCCTTCGGCAACGTGGTCATGGCGGGCAACGGAGCGGCGGCCAGCATCGAGGGCTTCACCTATATGGCCCAGAACTCCTTCTATCACGCCTCCCTGACCTTCGTGGGCCAGTTTGTGGGGGCGCGGAAGCTGGACCGGATCAACGGCGTCATCTATCACTGTCTGGGGCTGGTGACGGCCGTCGGCCTGTTCTTCGGCGTGCTCAGCTACGTGTTCGCCCATCCGCTTCTCTCCATCTATCTACCGAACGACCCCGCCGCCGTGGAGTACGGGCGGACGCGGCTTCTGTTCCTGGCGGTGCCCTATTTCCTCTGCGGCACCATGGAGGTCATGGTGGGAGGACAGCGGGGCATGGGCCTGTCGCTCCTGCCCATGATCAACTCCCTGCTGGGCTCCTGCGTGCTCCGCATCGTGTGGATCATGACGGTGTTCGCCGCGCACCACACGCTGTTCATGCTGTACATCTCCTATCCGATCTCCTGGCTGGTCACCACGGCGGCCCATTCCGTGGTCTACGCGGTGCGGCTCCGGAAGCTGAAACGGGAGGCGGTGGAGCAGACCTTCTGAGGAAGAGCTTCCGCGCCGTCCGCCTGTGAACGTGAATCCGAATACGAGGGAGGATCCCATGAATATCGTCTATATGTTCGCGGACCAGCTCCGGCGCATGTCCCTGGGATACGCCGGGGATGAGCGCGCAAGGACGCCCAACATCGATCGTCTGGCCCGGGAATCCTGCGAGCTGACGGAGGCGGTGTCCGGCCATCCGGTGTGCGCGCCCTACCGGGCGTCCCTTCTGACGGGGAAGTACACCACCTCCACCGGCATGGTCATCAACGAGATCCGGATCTCCCCCGATCACGACACCCTGGCGAAGGCGCTGAACCGGGCCGGATACGAGACCTCCTATATCGGCAAGTGGCACATGTACGCCAACGAGCTGGGCAACCACTACGACCCGAAGAACTCCTACATCCCCGCGGGTCCGGACCGGCTGGGCTTCGACGGCCATTTCGCCGCGTTCAATTTTCACCACGAATACTACTGGGATCATGCCTACTACCATCTGAACTCCCCGGAGAAGCTGTCCTGGGGAGACGGCGCCTACGAGCCGGACGCAGAGACCGACATGGCCATTCGGGAGCTGGAGAGGCTGAAGGAGATGGGAAAGCCCTTCGCCCTGTTCCTCTCCCTCGGCACGCCCCACGATCCCTGGGACGAGAGCAACGTCCCCCGGGAATGGCTGGATCTGTTCCGGGACACGGACTTTCCGCTCCCGGACAATTATCTCCCTGAGAACGATCCCCACGCGGACGGCTGGGCCAGGCTGTCCCCGGAGGAGCGGAGGATGCTCCCGGAGTGGATGCGGGTGTATTACGCCATGACCGCGGACGTGGATTACAACGTCGGAAGGATGCGGGAGGCGATCCGCCGTCTGGGGCTGGAGGAGGACACGATCTTCGTCTTCACGTCGGATCACGGGGAGCTGTTCGGCGCTCACGGCAGGCGCGCGAAGAACATTTTCTACGAGGAGGCCGTCCGGGTGCCGTTCCTCATGCGCTGTCCCGGGACGATCCCCGAGGGAAGCCGGTCCGTCTGCCTCAACACGGTGGACATCATGCCCACGCTCCTCACCCTCTGCGGTCTGCCCGTCCCGGAGGGGGTCGAGGGCCGGGATCTGTCGGACGCCGTTCTCGGAAAGGAGAACGCTTTCATGCCCGACGGTGCGCTCATGATGGGCACCGGCGCCACGGCCGACTGGGGAAGCGGATTTGAATCGACGGGGAAGAGCTGCTCTTCGACCGGGAGAACGATCCCCTCGAGACGCACAATCTCGCCGCGGATCCCGCTTACGCCTCCGTGCTGGCGGATCTGAAGGAAAAAATGGCCAGGGAAATGACGCGGGTCAACGACCGGTTCCATCCCGTGGAGTACTACCGGGAGAACTGGGTGAAGGACCGGATCATCCTGAAGACCAAGGCGGACTGACAAACGAAAACAGCGTCCCTGACGGGCGGACAAAGAATCCGTTCGGGGGACGCTGTTTTTTTGCTTGTTACGCTTTTCTGTCCAGCAGCTCGCCGGCCTTTTTCTCGCCGTAGACGGTCTCCCAGTCCTTGGCGAAGTCGTCGATGGCGTAGTAGGTCAGGGGGTGATAGATCAGGGTGTCGAAGAGATCGGGGTTGATGGTGACGGCGTCGGCTCCGGTCAGGGAGACCTTGTGGACCTGCTCCGCGTTCTTGAAGCTGGCGGCCAGCACCCGGGTCTTGATCCCGTAGGTCCGGTAGATGTTCACGATCTCCTCCACCACCCGGACGCCGTCGGAGACGATGTTGTCCAGCCGGTTGATGTAGGGAGCGACGAAATCCGCCCCGGCCCGTGCCGCCAGAAGCGCCTGGGGCTGGGTGAAGATGGCGGTCATGGTGACGCCGATGCCGTGGCTCTTGCAGAGGGAGGCCGCCTTCAGCCCCTCCTTCGTCACGGGGATCTTGATGTAGAAGCTGCCTCCCACGGCGTCCCGGATCTTTTCCGCCTCCCGGAGGATGGCTTCGGCCTCGTCCTCGGTGGTCTGGACGTGGAGCATCTTGTCCGGCCCGATGATGGAGCGGATGGAGGTGATGATCTCCCGGAAATCGCCCTTTTCCTTCGAGATGATGGTGGGATTGGTGGTGACGCCGGCGACGGGGTAGAATTCACAGCAGGCGCGGATGGCTTCGCGGTCGGCGGTATCGAGCAAATATAACATTCTGAACGTTCCTTTCGTGAATCGTGTGATTTTTGTGAGGATATTGTAACACAGTTCACATGTTTCGTCAATGGACGGACTGCCGTTTTTGGGGGGCCGGGATCCGTTTTCTTTGTGAAGGTTTCCGGAACCGGACCGGACTCCGCGGATCCGGCGCGGCGGAGGGAGGACTTTCGCGTCGATCCCTGTTGATTTCGCCCGGTTTTTGTGCTATACTCCCAACAGAATCACGGATCGCAGGGGGTGCGGCATGAAGAAGATTCTGGTGCTGCTTCTGAAAATTCTCGGGATCGCGGCGGCGCTGATCGTGCTGTTCTATCTGGGACTGCTCATCACGGCCTGGCTGTGAGAAAGGAGGGGCGGCATGAAGGGTTCCGTCCGGGCGAAGCTCGCCACGTTTTTCCTGATCCTGTTCTCCGCGGCGGCGGTGGTCGGGGTGTATCTCTTGTATCTGCGGGTCAACGGCATGGGAACTCCCTTTAACGGGCTGTTCGCTCACCACAGCGCGGAGGTGGTCTCCGAGGAGGAGATCGAGGCTCAGCTGACGGCCATCGGGGAGCTGTCCACCGCGTCCTTCGAGTACACCGACACGCGGACCGTCACCGACACCCGTCAGCTCTTCGGCGTGGACATTCCGGGCACGAAGAACAAGGTGACCATTACCTACGAGGGCGTCGTGAAGGTCAGCTACGACGTGGAGGACATCCTGGTTTCCGTGGACGGGGAGGAGGGCGTGATCTGTGTGACCCTGCCCGAGCCCCGGGTAACGGACAACTACATCCGGTTCGACAGCATCGACATCGAGAGCGAAAACAACATCCTCAATCCTATCAGCATCGACAACCTGTCCGCTTATTTCGGCGATTTCCGGGAGGAGGGAATCCGGAAGGCGGAGGAGATGAACATCTGGGAGGAGGCCGAGGAGCGCATGATGCTGCTGGTGGAGAATTTTCTGAACGTCTTCCCGGAGTACACCGTGGAGTTCGTTTGGGAGTAAACAGACAGGAGGGGAATATGCCTTATTACATTACACACTGGTGCGACGTGCCCGCGTCCTTCTTCTCGGAGGAGCGGATCCGGGAGGTAGCGGACTGCGGGATCAACCTGGTGATGGGAGCCTACGGGGTCGAGATGAACCGGCAGGCCCTGGAATACTGCCAAAAGCTCGGCGTGAGGTACATGCTCTACGACGCCCGGATCGGTGAGGCCATGCGGGAGCCGGAGCGGCTGGAGGAGCTGATTGCCGCCGTCTGCGCGGACTACAGGGAGTATCCGGGCCTGCACAGCTACCACATCACGGACGAGCCCTCGGCGGACCGCTTTCCCCTGCTGGCCCGGGTGGTGGAGGCCTTCCGCCGGTACGATCCGGACCACATCGCCTACATCAATCTCTTTCCGAACTACGCCAACGAACAGCAGCTGGGCACTCCAACCTACGAGGAGCACCTGCGCCGGTTCATGGACACCGTGAAGCCGGAGCTTCTGTCCTACGACCACTATCATCTGCTGACCCCGGACCGTCCGGCTGAACCCGTGGACATCACCGATCCCCGGGAGGCCGGGATCTACGCGGCGGCGCAGAGGCGGGTGGACCGGGCCGGATTTTACGACAATCTGGAGGACATCCGGCGGTTCGGACTGGAATACGGCGTGCCGTACATGCTCATCATCCTGCTGACGGAGCACGGGCCCTACCGGTATCTGCGGCGGGAGGAGATCTCCTACGAGATCTGGCAGACGCTGGCCTACGGATGCTCGTATCTGTCCTACTTCACCTACTGGACCCCCGCCGACGATCCTGTCTGGCATTTCCGCAACGGCATCATTTCCGCGGACGGAGAGAAATGCCAGCACTACTGGGACGTGCAGGCCCTGAACCGGCAGATCGCCCCCGTGGGAGAGCACGTCGCCGCCACGAAATCCGCCGCCGTATTCCACGTGGGAGAGGAACGTGAGAGGGTGACGCCCTTTGCGGGATACGGTGAGATCCGCGGCATCGAGGGCGGCAGGCTGACGGCGGGCTTCTTCGAGGACGGGAGCTTTGTGCTGGCCAACAAGGACTTCGAGAACGGCGCGGAGGCCGCGCTGGATACGGATGCGGAGCTTCTGCGGCTGGAGGGAGAGGATTGGATCCCCTGCGGAAGGAACGTCTCCCTGACGCCCGGCGGCGGAGCGTATCTGAAGGTTCGGAGGAGCTGAGAGGAAAGATTGTTTTGGAAAGGGGGATGGCGTCCGGTTCTTACTGGCGATCATCCCCCGCCGAACCTGAACCGTGATCCGGAATCTCCGGTTTTTCGGCTTTTTTCTTTCCGAATCCGGTTGACAAACCGCGCCGGATGTGGTATAATGCGCGACAAGCGAATATCCAAAGACTGTGACGAAGACGCGCTCCGGTCACAGCGTTCCCACAGAGAGTCCGCGGCGGTGGAATGCGGACGGAACCGAACGGTGCGTATCACTTCCGAGTCGGGAAAGGAAAGGTCCCATCCGGGGCTGAGTAATGATTCCCCGCGCGCGCGGCGTAACGGCGCAGGACTTGTCGGAGTCCGGAGAGCGGCATAGCAATATGCAATTTGAGTGGTACCGCGGATGATTTTCATTCGTCTCAAGCATTTGAGGCGGATTTTTTTATGCACAGGACCATATGTCGGGTACGTTTCTCCGAACCTCCTCCACTTGACACAAAGAAAAGGAGAAAGCACATGGAATCCATCATCAGGGAAGTAGCCAACCGCATCCGCGAGACCCGTCTGATCTGTGAGATCAGCGAGGAGGAGATGGCGGCCTGCACCGGCGTGACCCCCGCCCATTACCGGGAGCTGGAGGCCGGAGAGGCGGACTTTTCCTTCACCTTCATCTACAAATGCGCAGCCCGTCTGGGCGTGGACACCACCGATCTGCTGGCCGGCTCCTCCCCCACCTTGGAGGCTTACAGCGTCACGCGGGCCGGCGGCGGTCTGCCCATCGCCAGAAGAAAGGGCTTTTCCTACCGGAATCTGGCGCCTCTCTTCAAGAACAAAATCGCCGAGCCGTTCCTGGTGAAGGCGAAGTACGTCCCCGAGGAGGCCGAAGCGCCCATCCGGCTCTCCAGCCACGACGGGCAGGAATACGACTATATCCTCACGGGAAAGCTGAAGGTCTCCGTGGACGGACACACCGAGATCCTGGGCCCCGGGGACGCCATCTACTACGACAGCTCCAAGCCCCACGGCATGATCGCCTGGGAGGAGGACTGCACCTTCCTGGCCACCACCATTTCCAACGGCGCGCCGGCTTATGATTATCCTGACAACACGGAAGCGGCATCAGACATGACGGAAACAGAAACAGCGGAAAACACCCTCTCCCCTCTCCCTCCCGATCCGGTGGCCCTGCGGTTCATCGAATGCGTGGAGGAGAACGGGAGGCTGAAGGAGATCCGGTTCCATAACGAGGACAAATACAACTTCGCCTACGACACCGTGGACGCCATCGCGGAGAAGACCCCGGACAAGGTGGCTCTGCTCCATCTGGACCACGAGAAGAAGGAGACCCGGTTCACCTTCCGGGACATCTCCCTCCTGTCCAACCGGGCGGCCAACTATTTCGAGTCCCTGGGCATCCGGCAGGGCGACACCGTCATGCTGGTGCTGAAGCGCCACTGGCAGTTCTGGATCGCCTCCATCGCCCTCCACAAGCTGGGAGCCGTCGCCATTCCCGCCACCCACATGCTGGTGGAGCACGATTTCGAGTACCGCTACCGGGCCGCGTCCGTGAAGGCTATCGTCTGCACCGGGGACGGCCAGACCGCCATGCACGCGGAGAACGCGGAAAAGCTGGTGGAGCAGGACATCATCAAGATCATGTGCCACGGCGAGCGGGAAGGCTGGCATTCCTTCGACCGGGAATTCATGAGCTTCCCGGACACCCTCGAACGGAGAATGAGTGCCTGCGGGAACGAGACCATGTACATGCTATTCACCTCCGGCACCACGGGATACCCCAAGATCGCTGCCCACAGCTACAAATACGCCCTGGGTCACTACATCACCGCCCGCTACTGGCACAACGCGGACCCGGACGGCATCCACTTCACCATCTCCGACACGGGCTGGGGCAAGGCGCTCTGGGGCAAGCTCTACGGCCAGTGGCTGTGCGAGAGCTGCGTCTTCGCCTACGACTTCGACAAGTTCGACGCGGACGACATCCTGCCCCTGTTCAAGCAGTACAACATCACCACCTTCTGCGCTCCGCCCACCATGTTCCGCTTCTTCATCAAGG
>CACYWX010000256.1 GCA_902778205.1 uncultured Ruminococcus sp.
CCCTCTGCCGGATCTCGTCGAACATGGCGGGATCGCTGTCCCGGACCCACTCGTAATAGGCAGCGCAGGCGGAGGTGAATTTATAGTCCGGGAATTCCTTCATCCGGTCCAGGGCGGAACGGAAGGTAGCCTTGACCTCTGCGTAGCCTTCGTACCACTCCCACAGCCAGACGGGATCCAGGTGGGCGTTGCCGATGCAGTATACCTTGTTCATTGATATGACCTCCAAGACGGCTTCAGACCGTCAGCGTCATGCCGTCCCAGGAGACGAGGAAGCCTTCCCGGGCGGCGATCGGAACGAAATCGTCATATACCACGTTTGTGGCGTTGTGGGAGAAATGATTGCAGACGAAGACTGTGTTCTCGTCGGCGTATCCCTCCTCCAGCATCCGGGCGCGCACCTGAGCGTTCTCCGGCAGTCCCATATGGCCCACGTAGGTCAGGGGCAGGCAGGCGTTGGTGCAGTCCAGGGACACCAGATCAAAGCGGGGTTTCGTTTCCGCCCAGTTTTGCCACACATCCTCGTGGAAATAATGGGTGTCGTGGGCGTAGAGGACCCGCTTTTCCCCGTCGGAGATCCCATAGAACAGGGGACCCGCGCCGGGATCGTGGATGGCGGGATAGGCGGTCACCTCGTACCCTCCGGCCTCAAAGGTCTCAAAAGCCTTTACCTCCCGGAACGCGCCGTGCTTTCCCGCCGCCGAGACAGGACCCGCGATGCGCTCTCCGACCTTGTCCGAGCCGTAGAAGGTCAGGCGGTAGTCGTCGGGCGCGTGGGAGAATCCCGGCTGGAGCATGGAGATGTCCGCGGGATAGAGGTGGTCGCCGTGGGTGTGGGTGACGAGGCAGTCCCGGACGTTCAACAGGTCGATGCGGTTGTCGTAGATGTGCTTGAGCGTGTCGGCGGGAAAGTCGATCAGAAGCCGCCCGTCGATCAGCGCCTGAGAGCGTGTCCTGAGAGAACGTCCGCCGGCTGCGCGGGATCTTCTGCATCGTTCGCAGTCACACCAGAGAGCCGGGACTCCCTCCGCCGCCGCGGTGCCGAGATACTGGAAAATCATATGGTTCCTCCGCTGATAGGTCCCCTTGTCCGGCGGATCGGGGCCGGTGTTACGGTCCGGACGGATCCGGAGCGGCAAAAAAAGGAACAGTGAACAGTGAACGGAAGCCGCAGCGGTCGATCCATTCTCCGTTCACTATTCCCGAAGGGAGGGGCCGGTCCCTCCCCATGCGTTTATCTGAACAGCTGACACCCCTGCCGTCTGAAATACTCGATGCGCTCCTTCAGACGCTCCTCGGTGGATCCGATGGACTCGGCCAGGCAGGTGAGGCAGAAGAACTCCGTCGCCCCCCGGTTGATCATCTTCTTATGGATCCCGATTTCGTCGTCGGTCAGCGTTCTGCCGCATTTCATGCAGACGGGCTGCTTCGCGCTGACGCCGTTCAAGATTATTTCTCAACCAGCGTGCCGCGGAAGATCTTGCAGTCGTGCGCGTCCACCTTGGTGGAGAGACGGCCGGTCAGAACGCCGGTGTCCTCGCCGGTGAAGATGTCGCGGAACCGGAAGCCGTAGCCGGAGGCCACAGTCAGGCCCAGATCGTAGAATTCCACGGTATCGCCGCCCCAGGTGTCGCTGCGGTCGGTGAAGTTGAAGAACGCCACCACGTACTCGTTGTTGGCCAGGTGCTTGAAGAAGATCGGACGGTCGCCGCCGTTCACCATCATGGGAGGTCTGGCCTCGGGATCCTGGTTGATGGAAATGAGCTCCTTGTTCTTCAGAAGATCCAGGTTGAAGTCGTCCATCTTGGACAGGTCGCCGCCGATCATCAGAGGAGACTGGAACAGGCACCACAGGGCGAAGTGCGTCCGGTATTCGATGTCGGAGCAGCCGCCGTTGGCCACGTTGCCGTTGCCGTGCATGCCGCAGATCAGCATGTCGATGTCGTTATAGCAGCCGGGGCCGGAATAGGCGATCTTGTCCACCTGGCTCATAGCGATGTTCTTGAAGGACTGGAAGGAGTCGTTGATGTCGCCGGTGGAGCGGTACATGTGCGCGCCGGTGGAACGGATCCACTTCTCAACCTCGTCGGAGCCCCAGTTGCAGGCGGAGAACAGGATCTCGCGTCCGGAGGCCTTCAGGGCCATGCTCATTCTGTTGTAGAGGATGGGACCGTTGGCGAGACGGGGCTTGAAGCAGAAGTCGTACTTCAGGAAGTCCACGCCCCACTCGGCGAAGGTCTTGGCGTCGATGAACTCATAGTCGAAGGAGCCCGGGAAGCCCGCGCAGGTTCTGGTTCCGGCGCAGGAGTACATGCCGAACTTCAGGCCCTTGGAATGGACGTAGTCCGCCAGTGCCTTCATGCCGGAGGGGAACTTCTCCGGGTTGGGGACGATGCGTCCTTCCTCGTTGCGCTCTCTCAGGGACCAGCAGTCGTCGATGACCACGTACTCGTAGCCGGCGTCCTTCAGTCCCTTTTCCACGATGGCGTCCGCCGTGTCGCGCACCACCTGCTCGTTGATCGCGCCGCCGAACGTATTCCAGGAATTCCAGCCCATCGGAGGTCTCTGTGCCAACATAATGAATCTCCTTTGTTTTTTGAGATTTGGATGTTCTTTCCGCAAAACAGCGGATTTTACGGTATCATGATACACTTTTTTGTCCGTTTTGTCAAGGGATTTTCCTCATCTGGCCGGAGGTTCCCCGCATTTCTCCCGAAGTGATCCCCACCCCTGTCTTTTCCCGCAAATGAAGGCCGCCGTCTTGACAAACGCGGTCCCTTCTGCTATAATGCATTTAATTTCTGAATTAAACATTCATTTCTGAAAGGAATTCACCATGAAAAAACTCGCCTTTCTTCTGCTCCTGGCGGTGACGGCGGTCCTGATGGCGGTTTCCGTCTCCGCCGGGGAGGTCATGTACCAGGGCGGCGCGGAAAGCGGACTCTATCGGACCGGCTACACAGGGGCCATCAACATCGAACTGCACTTCAAGGAGCCCTTCAATCTCTCCAACGCCGACTATCTCTATCTCCGTTTCTACGTGGAGGATCCCGAGCGCTACGCCAACAACGGACAGATCGAGATCACCTCCTCCGGCAAGTGCGACACGGAGGAATACAACTGGAACGTGGGCTCCTTCGACATGCAGGCCGGATGGAACGAATGGAAGATCGACCTGTTCGAGGGGCAGGAGGCCGGCGGCGCTCCCGACATGGAGAAGATCAACTACTTCCGTATCTACTTCTTCACGGAGGGCGACAACCTGATCGCCGTGGACTACCTGGCCTTCGGCGGAGAGAACGAGGACTTCTCCTCCCTCTCCACGGAGCTGGGCGAGGTCAAGCGCACGGTCCACGTGGCCTCCGACAGGATCAACCGGGTGGGCAAGGGTTCCTCCGGCTCCGTCTACATGCAGGCCGTCATGGAGGCCTCTCCGGTGAACGCCGAGGACTACGACTGCATGTTCATCCGCTTCAAGGTGGACGGCATCGATCATTTCACCGGCGACGGACAGCTGGAGCTGACCTCCTCCATGAGCTCCGACCAGAAGGAGATGAACTGGCTGGTCTCCGGACTGGACCTCCAGGACGGCTGGAACGAGCTGAAGCTGGATCTCTACGCGGCGGACAACGTAGCCGGAGACTTCGACTACGCGAAGATCAACTTCTTCCGCCTGTACATGTTCACGGAGGGTACCCTGAAGCTGAATCTGGATTACATCGGCTTCGGCTATGAGGACGACGACTTCGGCTACGATCTCCCGGCCTATTTGGTAGTGTCGGAGGACGCTCCCGAGCTGACGCCCGAGGAACAGGCCGCCCGCGCGGAGGCTCAGAGGATCGCCGCCGAGGAACGGGCCGCGAAGAAGGCTGAGGAGGAGGCTGCAAAGGCCGAAGCGGAACGGATCGCCGCCGAGGAAGCCGCACAGAAGGCCGCTGAGGAGGAGGCCGCCCGGATCGCCGCGGAGGAGGAAGCCGCCCGACTGGCCGAGGAAGAGGCCGCGAAGGCAGAGGAGGCACAGGCCGCCGCCAATGAAGAAACCGACGCTCCCGAAACGACGGCTCCGGCTCAGCCCGCGGAATCCTCCTCCGGATGCGGATCCTTCATCTGCGGAGGGATCGTCGTTCTCACCACGGTCCTCGGCTCCGCCCTGATTGCCCGCAGAAGGAGATAAAAGGAATCGCAACGGATTTCCATTACAAAAGTGTCCCGCCGGTCGTTTGGGATCGGCGGGATGTTTTATAATTGTGCTTATATTTCCTGTTTACTCCCCGGCCGTCTCCGTGCCCATCTGCTCAAAGGGAGGAGGCTCAAACCCCGGGATCTTCTTTGCGGCCTCGCTGTCCTCCGCCATGGTCCACACCCCGTTTTCATGCTCCGGGAAATCCCCGAGTCCCGTGGCCGATTCGTTGGCGGACACTTCCGAGAACTGCGTCACCGCATCCGCGACCCAGTACGCCGCGGCGCTGCCATCCCCGGACCGGTACAGCATATTACCCTTCACCGAGGATCCGGCGGGATTGCAGGCCAGGAGCGGATCGTCCCGGTCCTCGCCGGCGGAGCTGGTTTTCAGATTTGACAGCTCCGGGAAGGCGGCGGACCAGGCTCCGTTCCGGCAGATGCTGAGAAGATCGGTGTACTGGGAGCCTCGGGAGGCCATGGTGCCGTACCATCCGCCGGAGAACTCTCCGTCCCGGAGGCGGCTGTCGTGGTAGATGGCCTCCTTCGCCGGGTCCACGATCACGTTTCCTTCGATAGTGTTGCCCCGTCCTCCACCGATCAGCATCCCCCAGGCGGAGGTGTTCACAATCAGATTGCCCCGGACTGTCTGCCCGGACATGCCGTCGTCCAGATAGATCCCCACGGCATCCGCGCCCGGGAAGCCGATGTCATGGATATAATTGTACCGCACCTCGCTTCCCCAGGTTGTGAAATTCCGTCCGGCATACAGCGCGCCGCAGTCGGAGGTCTCGTGACAGACATGGTGGACCTCGTTGTATTCGATGACGTTGTACGCCCCGCTCCAGCCGACGGCCTGATGAGGCGCGTTCCAGATCTCATTGTGGGAGACGGTGTTCCCGCATCCGGAGATGGTGACGCCGTTCTGACAGCTGCGCACCACCTCGGACCAGTCGTGGATCCGGTTGTTGTACACCAGATTCCCGGACCGGATCAGGGCGGCGTTGTCCCCTCCGGACATGGTCAGTCCCGCGCCTCCCACGGAAGCGATCTCGCAGTTCCTCACGGTCATATCCGTTCCCCGGATATCCATGCCGACG
>CACYWX010000257.1 GCA_902778205.1 uncultured Ruminococcus sp.
ATTCGCGCCCATCGGCAGGACGGACAAATACCTGCCCTACGCGGCCATCACCGCGCAGATCGGCGAACAGGTGCCGCTGTACGAGCCCGGTCCGTATGCCTATGACAAGGACGGAGCCTTTTACACGGAGGAGTGCCATGGCTGAGAAAATCCTGACGGAATTTGAAGGACTGGAAGACACGGAGCGGTTCGCGCGAGCCATGGAATACTGCCGGGTCCATCCCGGAACGACGCTGATCGTGCCGCCGGGAGAATACACGATCACCGGAGAGCTGGCCCGGGCGGCTGAAGAACACGTCATGCGGGGAGACTGGGGGGCGAATCCCCAGCGGATCATGTTCAACCCCTCCTACCGGTATGACCGGGGTTTGGATTTCGCCGGTCAGCGGGGGACGAGAATTCTGGCGAAGGGCGCGGTCCTCATGATTGACGGATTCATGGAGCCGGTCTCCCTCCGGGACTGCGCGGACGTGGAGCTCGTCGGGCTGACCATCGATCACAAAAGGAAACCCTTCAGCCGTGCCGTGGTGCGGACGGATGGAACGGATGCCGGGGAAGGACTGATTTCCGCGCGGCTGGTCTTCGATCCGGATATGCCCGTGGTGCCGCCGTCCGAAGGCGTTCCGGGGACCTGTCTGACTCTGCGCTGGCAGATCCGGGATCCGGAGACGGGAAAGGCCGTCCCCTGCGATCTCCGGATCGACGGGATCCCGGACGAGCACACCGCCCTGTGCCGGGTATCGCCGAACGTCCGGGACGGCATGGTGTTCACCTGCATCCACACCTACCACGCGCGTCCGGCCATCCTCATCGAGCGCGCGGAGAACATCCGGCTGACGGACGTGACGATCCATTCCCAGCCGGGCATGGGCGTGGTGGGAAACCGGAGCAGGGACGTGGTGATGAAGCGGCTCCGCGTGGTTCCGTCGGCGGGGCAGTTCTGGTCCACCAACACCGACGCCACCCATTTCACCGCCATGCGTGGCCTTCTGCGCTTCGAGAACTGCGAATTCGAGGGACAGGGCGACGACTTCACCAACGTCCACGGATATTATCACGCGGCGGTGAAGCGGGACAATGCTTCCATCGTATATCTGCAGGAAAAGACCCCGGACGGCACCCACGCCCAGAGCCTGGATTATCCCGATCCCGGGGACCTTCTGGAGCTGACCTCCTTCGACACATTGGAGGTGAGGGACGTGTACCGGGTGCTGGCCTGCGATCCCATGCCGGAGGAATGGATGTGCCGGGTGACGCTGGACCATCCTCTGCCTCCCGATACGGACGGATGGATGCTCAGCGACGTGACAGCCCTGCCTCGGCTGGAGGTGATCGGATGCACGGCGTCCTCCCACTTCGCCCGCAGCGTGCTGATCAAGACCCGCTCGGCCCTGATCGAGGGGAACACCTTCCGGGACGTGCAGGGTCCCGCCGTTGTGGCCGCCGCCGAATCCTGGTGGTACGAGGGGGTCTGTCCCGCCGACGTGGTGATCCGGAGCAACCGGATCCTGAACTGCGGATGGGCCTGGGGAGAGGCGGCCGGAATCGTGGTGAAGGCCGACTGCGCCCATCCGGCCGGACAGAGCATCCGGGATGTCGTCATTGAGGACAATATCGTCGACGCGCCCGGGAAGGAGCACGCGGTATACTGCCGGAACGTGCGGGGGCTGACCATCCGGCGGAATCATACGAACGTGAGGGGCGAACCTGTCATTATCGAGGACTGCACGGAGGTGAGGACGGAGGGATGATCTATCTGAAATCCTACACCCTGCCGGATCTGGGAGAAGAGGAGGACTGGGCGGAGCGCTACTGGTCCCGGAAGGCGGGAGGCAATCCCCACCCTCACGAATACCCCTATGGAATCTTCCCGTATAAGGGACTGCGGCGGATCGAATTCTCCGAGGTGACGGTCTTCTGCGGCGGAAACGGAAGCGGGAAGTCCACCCTGCTCAACCTCATCGCCGAATCCCTGAACCTGCCTCGGATCACGCCCTTCAACACCAGCCCGTTCTTTCACGAGTACATCGAGCGGATGTGCAAATGGGAAACCGCGGGAAATCGGGGAGCCGCTCCGGGAAGCGCGGTCTACACCAGCGACGATGTGTTCTACGGGCTCATCGACCGTCGGGTGGAGAATTTCGAGACGGAGGACCGCAGAAGGGAAGCACAGGAGGTCTACAGGCAGGAAAAGGCCGCCATGATGTCGGGCGCGGGTCCTGTCTACCGGACGCTTGAGGACTACGACAAGCTGGTGAAGCGGCTGGAGGTGCGGCACAAGACCATGTCGAAATACGTCACCGCCCACGCAGGGAGCCTGACCACGCCGGATTCCAACGGACAGTACGCCCTGCGCTTCTTTCGGGAGCATTTCCGGGACGACTGCCTCTTTCTGCTGGACGAGCCGGAGAACAGCCTCAGCCCGAAATACCAGACCGAGGTGGCCAACCTGATTCTGGAATACGCCCGGTTTTTCGGCTGTCAGTTCGTGATCTCCACCCACAGCCCGTTTTTCCTGTCCATGAAGGGGGCGCTGATCTACGATCTGGATTCCGTTCCCGTCGTGACCCGGGCGTGGTGGGAGCTGGAGAACATGAGGATGTATTATACCCTGTTCCGCGACAACCGCGCGAAATTTGAGAATGAGTGATATGGGGGGCGATCCGATGCTGACGCTCTGCAAGCCGGACTATAAGGATTTGTGGTTCCGGCAAAGGATGCTTGCCGATGAAGAAACCATGTCCTACAACCGCGCCTGGGGCGGAACGATTCCATGGCCCGAAAGCGAATGGCAAGCCTGGTACGACCACTGGATCGTAAACCCTGAAGGCAGGCGGTATTACAGATACCTGAAAAACCGGGATGGTCAGTTTGTCGGCGAAATCGCGTACCGCTTCGACGACAACATGCAGCAGTACATTGCCAATGTCATCATCCATTCACCTTACAGAAGAAAGGGGTACGGCGGTGAAGCGCTGGATCTGCTTTGCCGCGCGGCGAAGGACAACGGGATCTCAGTTCTGTACGACGATATTGCCGCAGACAATCCTGCCGTCCGTCTTTTTCTGAAAAAAGGCTTTACGGAAGAATACCGGACGGAAGAAAAAATCGTTCTCAGAAAAGAACTGTAACACAAAGAAAAGGGACTGCCGGAGCAATCCCTTTCTTTTTATGTTCTGTGCGATTATTCGTACAGCTTGGAGTACTTGGTAAGGCGTTCGTACTTTGCCTTGGCGTTCTCCTCGGCCTTCTCGAACAGGACGGCGGCGCGCTCGGGGTTGGACTGAGCCAGACGGGCGTACCGGTTCTCGTTCTTGATGAAGTCGATGTAGCTGGCGGTGGGTTCCTTGCTGTCCAGCGTGAAGGGATTCTTGCCCTCGGCGCGGTTGGCGGGGTTGAAGCGGAACATCTGCCAGTAACCGGCCTCCACAGCCTTCTTCATCTCGATCTGGCAGTTCTGCATGGTGCCCTTGATGCCGTGCATCTCGCAGGGAGCGTAGCCGATGATGATGGAAGGTCCGTGATAAGCCTCAGCCTCGGTGAGAGCCTTCAGCAGCTGGTTCATGTCGGCGCCCATGGCAACCTGAGCCACGTAGACGTAGCCGTAGGACATGGCGATCTCGGCGAGGTTCTTCTTGCTGATGGCCTTGCCGGCAGCCGCGAACTGAGCGACCTGACCGATGTTGGAGGCCTTGGAGGCCTGTCCGCCGGTGTTGGAGTACACCTCGGTGTCGAAGACCATGATGTTGACGTCCTCACCGGACGCGATCACATGGTCCAGACCGCCGAAGCCGATGTCATAGGCCCAGCCGTCGCCGCCGAAGATCCACACGGACTTCTTGGCGAGGTAGTCCTTCTCGGCCAGAATTTCGGGAGCGATCGGGCAGCCCTCTGCGGCGGCCTTCTCCAGCTCGGGAATCAGGGCCTTCGTGGCTTCGGTGTTGGCCTTGCCGTCTTCCTTGGTGTCAAGGTAAGCCTTGGCGGCGGCCTTGAACTCGTCGGAAGCCTTGTCGGAGGCGGCCATTTCCTCAACCTTCGCGATCAGACGGTTGCGGATGGTCTTCTGGCCCAGGTAGATACCGAGACCGTGCTCCGCGTTGTCCTCGAACAGGGAGTTCGCCCACGCGGGACCGCGGCCGGATTCCTTGTTGACGGTGTAGGGAGTCGCCGGCGCGGAACCGCCCCAAATGGAGGAGCAGCCGGTGGCGTTGGAGATGTACATTCTTTCGCCGAAGAGCTGGGTGATGAGACGCGCGTAGGAGGTTTCGGCACAGCCCGCGCAGGAGCCGGAGAACTCAAGCAGAGGCTGCTTGAACTGGCTGCCCTTGACGGTGGTGTTGATCAGCTCGGGCTTCTCGGAAACGGAAGCGACCGCGTAATCGAACGGAGCCTGCTGTCCTTCCTGGGTCTCTCTGAGGACCATGCGAAGGGCCTTCTTCTCGTCCTTGCCGTCCTTTTCCGCCTTGGCGGTGACGGGGCAGGCCTTGACGCAGAGCGTGCAGCCCATGCAGTCCATGGGAGAAACGGCCATGGTGAACTTATAATTGGTCTTCAGCACCGGACGGGCGGCGAACTTGGTGCCCTCGGGAGCGCCCGCGGCTTCCTCTTCCGTCATGGCGTAGGGACGGATGGCAGCGTGCGGACATACGAAGGAGCAGGTGTTGCACTGCACGCAGTTCTCCGGGATCCATTCGGGAACGTACACGGCCACGCCGCGCTTTTCGGAGGCAGCAGAGCCCTGCGGGAAGGTACCATCGGCGTAATCGGAGAAGGCGGAAACCGGGAGGCTGTCGCCTGCCATGCGGCCCACGGGCTCCACGACGGTGTTGACGAACTTCTCAAGCTCGGGTCTCTTGGAGGTGAACTCGGCGGCGGGAGCGTCGGGAGCGGGATTCTTCCAGGACTCGGGAACGTCCACGGCCACAAAGGCGTCGGAACCGGCTTCGATGGCGGCCCAGTTCAGGTCGACCATGGCCTGGCCCTTCTTGATGTAGGACTTGTACGCAGCCTTCTTCATGTACTCGATGGCCTCGTCCTTCGGAAGGATGTTGGCGAGGGAGAAGAACGCGGACTGAAGAACGGTGTTCTTGACCTTGGCGTTGCCGATCTTCTTCGAGGCGATGGTGGTGGCGTCGATGATGTAGAACTTCACGCCGTTGTCAGCCAGGTACTTCTTGACCTTGGCGGGCAGGTGCTCGTCCAGCTCCTCGGGCGTCCACGCGCAGTCGAGAAGGAAGGTGCCGCCGGGCTTGATGTCGCTGACCATGTCGTACTTG
>CACYWX010000258.1 GCA_902778205.1 uncultured Ruminococcus sp.
GGGAATGGATTTTCGACGATCCGGACCGCCGCCGGTACTATGTGCGGAAATACAACGATCTTTTCAATTCGGACCGCCCACGGGAATACAACGGGGAGCACCTGACCCTCGGCGGGATGAATCCGGAGATCCGGCTGCGGGACCACCAGCGGAACGCCATCGCGCACATTCTATACGGCGGGAATACGCTCTTGGCGCACGAGGTCGGGGCCGGAAAGACCTATGAAATGGCCGCAGCGTGCATGGAATCGAAACGCCTGGGACTGTCCACCAAAGCCCTGTTCGCCGTGCCGAACCACCTGACGGAACAGTGGGCAAGCGAATTTCTCCGTCTTTATCCGTCCGCCAACATCCTTGTCACGACGAAAAAGGATTTTGAACCGGCGAACCGGAAAAAGTTCTGCGCACGGATCGCCACCGGCAGTTACGACGCGATCATCATGGGACACTCGCAGTTTGAGAAGATCCCCATGTCGCAGGAGCGGCAGGAAGCGCTTCTCCGTCAGCAGATCAGGGAGATCGAGGACGGCATCGAAGATCTCAAGAGGAGCCGGGGCGAGCGGTCCTCCATCAAGGACCTCGAACGGACGCGGAAGTCTCTGGAGGCAAAGCTCGAAAAACTGCTGGACAAGCCGCGGGACGACGTGGTGACGTTCGAGCAGTTAGGCGTGGACCGGTTATTCGTGGACGAGGCGCACAACTACAAGAACCTGTTCCTGTACACGAAAATGCGGAACGTGGCGGGCTTATCCACCACGGACGCGCAGAAATCCAGCGACATGTACCTCAAATGCCGGTATCTGGACGAAATCACAGGCGGCAAGGGCGTGATCTTTGCGACGGGTACGCCGGTATCGAACAGCATGACAGAACTCTACACCATGATGCGCTACCTCCAGCACAACATGCTGGAACGGAAAGGCTTGTCCCACTTCGATTCCTGGGCCGCCACCTTCGGAGAAACGCAGACGGCGATTGAACTTGCGCCGGAGGGGACGGGATACCGGGCGCGGACGCGGTTTGCCAAGTTTTTCAACCTGCCCGAACTCATGAACCTGTTCAAGGAAGCCGCCGACATCAAAACATCCGACCAGCTTCATCTGCCCGTGCCGGAGGCGGAGTTTCACAACATCGTCGCAAAACCCACCGAAATCCAGCAGGAGATGGTGAAAGAACTGTCCAGACGGGCGTCCGCGGTTCACAGCAGGCAGGTCGATCCGAAGACGGACAACATGCTCTCGATCACTTCGGACGGGCGCAAGCTCGGACTGGATCAGCGGATCATCAACCCGAACCTGCCGGACGATCCGGCAAGCAAGGTCAATCTGTGCGTTCAGAACATCTTCCGGATATGGGAAGAGGGGACGCCGGACAGGCTGACGCAGCTCGTGTTCTGCGATTTGTCCACCCCGAAGAAAGCCCCCGCTCCGCCGAAACCGACGCGGATCGACGATCCGGAACTGCACGCGGTCGAGACGGCGGCGGACCGGATCGCGGAGCCGGAAGAAGCGCCGTTCTCGGTCTATGACGACATACGCGCAAAGCTCGTTTCCCGCGGCGTTCCCGCGGAGGAAATCGCGTTCATCCACGACGCCGACACGGAGGTAAAGAAAAAGGAACTGTTCGCCAAAGTCCGGAACGGGACAGTGCGCGTTCTGATCGGCTCCACCTCCAAAATGGGGGCCGGGACAAACTGTCAGGATCGCCTGATCGCCCTGCACGATCTGGACTGTCCGTGGAGGCCGGGGGATCTGGAACAGCGGAAAGGCCGCATTGTGCGGCAGGGAAACAGGAATCCGAAGGTACACATTTTCCGGTACGTCACGGAGGGGACGTTCGACGCCTACCTCTGGCAGGTTGTCGAAAAAAAGCAGCAGTTCATCAGTCAGGTCATGACCTCCAAATCCCCGGTGCGTGCCTGCGACGATATCGATGAAGCGACGCTCTCCTATGCCGAAGTCAAAGCCCTCTGCGCCGGAGACCCGCGGATCAAGGAGAAGATGGACCTTGACATTGAAGTCGCGCGGTTGAAGCTCCTCGAAGGAAATCACCGCAGCCAGCAGTACCGCTTGCAGGACGATATTTCGATGTATTACCCGAACAAGATCGCCCGCACGGAAAAGGTGATTGCGGCTCTTGAAAGGGACAGGGAGACCGCCGCGGCGCATCCCCATCCGAAGGACGGATTCGCTGGGATGGTCGTAAAAGGTCAGGCATATCCGGACCGGGACGGAGCGGGCGCGGCCCTCTTGGAAGCAAGGAAGGACGCGACGGGGCCGGAAGAGGTGAAAATCGGAACTTACCGCGGGTTTGAGATGTCCGTCATGCTCATAAACTTCGGAAAAGACTACCTCCTCACCCTACGGGGGGAACTGTCGTACAAAGTGGAAATGGGCAGCGATCCGCGCGGGAACCTGATCCGGCTCGATAACGCTCTGAACGGGATTCCAAACAAGATCACCGTCGAGCAGAAAACGCTGGAAGACACGCGGGCGGAGCTGGAAACGGCGAAAGGGGAACTCGGAAAACCGTTCCCGCAGGCGGAAGAGCTTGCCGCAAAATCCGCGCGGCTGGCGGAACTGAACGCGGCCCTGAACATCGACGGGCGTTCGGCGGCGGAGCCGGCGGTCGATCCCCAGGATTCCGCTCCGGAAGAGGCGGCGAAAGCAAAGCCGTCCGTGATGGAGCGGATTCAGGAACTGAAAGCGCAGATCCGGAACACGGACGCCGGACCGAAACGGCGCACGGAACAGGTGATATGAAGATGATCCCGTCAAGGTTTTTTCCCGGAAAGCCTATGGCGGGACGGCTGTCTCTGGACAAACGGTTTGAACTGTGATATACTGTAACCACAAAAGTGAGGAAAAAGATATGGGAAAGAGCAACAAAGTCTGCCCTCGGTGCGGGCGAAAGATGAAATGCCAGTTCAACGGCTTACAGCATTGTAAATGCGGGATAAGCTGGATAAGGGAGGAGGGCTTTTTTGAACGGACGCCAGACATGATTTTCTGTCTGAAGCGCGTGAAAAAGGGCAAAGGTCCTCACACCATGCAGGTCCCGGATATTCGTTATCGTAACCGGGAGTTATTTGCCGACAGCAGCCCGGAAAAGAAACACAATAGACCCATGGAGACGGAATGAAGACCGTCTCTTTTTCATTTGGGAGGATTTATGCCAGAAGAAAAAGACTATCTCCCGGTGTACCGGGAACCGGCGTCCTACGCGAGGGAGAACGACGAGCTGAGTCCGTACCGTGTATCACGCCGAGAGAATATCGCATGTAAAGAAGCCATTGAAGAATCGATCCGGAAACACTTTGACGGGATGCACCTCGACCCTGCCGCGGTAAAAGAGGTGCTGGAGGCGTTCGGTCGGAGCAGGACAATGTTTGTGCTTGCCGTAACGGTGAACGAAAAGGACTATGACGGTCGGTTCTCCCGGTCCAACAAGGAATGGGCGAAGAGCTTCAACATCCCCGAAGACCGGGATTCCGCGTTTGGGGACAACCGCCTGCCCTATGTCGTAAACAGCCACCCGGCGATTTTGGACGGATTCATCGACGAAACCCGGAGGGAGCTTGCGCGGAAGCCGTCCGTTCTGGGAAAACTCGCGGAGAACGCCTCCGCCGTAAAGAAAATACCGCCGAATCATTCGGCGAAGTCGAAGCAGGAAGTCCGGTAAGCAGATTTCCACAAACGCGGAATAAGAGAGGAAAACGCCCGGATTTCCATGATTGCGGAAATCCGGGGAGGACCGGGAGGTGAATCACACGAAGGAGAAACGCATCCGCGACACCATGCTCCGCTTCCGGGTCACGCCGGAGGAGCGGGAAACAATCGAGAAGAAAATGGAGGAATACGGCACCGACAACATGGCGGCGTACCTGCGGAAAATGGCAATCGACGGGTACGTCATCCGTCTGGAACTGCCGGAGATCGGAGCGCTCACGGGACAGCTCGGGAAGGTAGGGAGCAACATCAATCAGATCGCCCGGCGCGTCAACGGAATGGGACACGTCGGGATCGAAGAAATCAGGCTTGCGCGGAAAGCGCTGGAAGAGATCCGGGACGGGATCAACCGCATCCTGACCCGGCTTTCTTCTCTCTGACCGCGGAAAGGAGGACCGCATCGCAACGACACGAATCATCGCCATGCACCGGAACCGGGGCCGAACCGTGGCGCAATGCCTCCATGACCGGACGGAGTACGCAAAGAACCCGGAAAAGACCGATGAATACGAACTGATCTCCGCATTCGGATGTGATCCCCACACCGCCGATGCGGAGTTTTTGTTTTCCAAAAGGCAGTATCAGGCCATGACCGGACGGGAGCAGAAAAGCGACGTGATCGCCTATCAGATCCGGCAGTCCTTCCGTCCGGGCGAGGTCACGCCGGAAGAAGCAAACCGGATCGGCTATGAGCTGGCGTCCCGGTTCCTCAAAGGAAAGCACGCTTTTCTCGTCTGCACCCATGCGGACAAGAAGCATATCCATTCGCACATCATCTTCAATTCCACATCGCTGGACTGCAAGCGGAAGTTCCGGGATTTTCTCGGCTCCGGGCGGGCGGTGGCAAGGCTGAGCGACATTATCTGTCTGGCACACGGCCTGTCCGTGATCGAGCATCCGAAGCGTCACAGTCATTCCGGTTACGACCGCTGGCTGGGAGAAAAGGCAAAGCCGTCGAAACGGGGGACTCTGCGCTCCGTCATAGACGGGATCCTCGAAAAGAAACCGAGGGATTTCGGAGAATTTCTTGCGCTGCTGGCGGAAGCCGGATATACAATCAAGCCGGGAAAGCACACAGCCATGATTCCCCCGGGGGAGAAAAGAGCGATCCGCTTCGATTCCCTCGGTGACGGGTACACGGAAGAAGCGCTTCGGGCCATCCTCGCAGGAACGCAGGACCACAAGCCGAGAGGCGCAAGGGCGAAAACCGCTCCTTCCGGTCATTCCCTCCTGATCGACATTGACGCAAAACTGCGCGAGGGCAAGGGCGCGGGATATGCGCAGTGGGCGAAGCTGTACAATCTGAAACAAATGGCCTTGACAGTCAGCTATTTGAAAGAACATGGACTGCTGGATTACGCCGAGCTGGAACGAAAGTCGGCGGAGGCGTCGGAGCGGTTTCATGACCTTTCGGACCGGATCAAGGCGGCGGAAAAACGGATGGCGGAGATCACGGTCCTGCGGACACAGATCATCAATTACATGAATACGCGGGAGGTATTCGCGGCTTACAAAAAA
>CACYWX010000259.1 GCA_902778205.1 uncultured Ruminococcus sp.
TGACCCGGAGGATCCGGGACGCGCTGGACGCCGGGGAATACGAGCAGTTCTACCGGAAATACCGGGACATTCTCGGCGAGCGGAATCCCGACTGAGAAGGGTGATCTCCCGGAGGACTCTTTCCCGGGAGGGAACCTGAACGCATACAGCGGCTGCATTTGCCCGAACCATTATGAAGCTTTATCTGAACGAATCCACCGATCCGTATTTCAATCTGGCGGCGGAGCAGGTCCTTCTGGATACGGAGGACGAGCCCGTCTTCATGCTCTGGCGGAACGACCGTGCGGTAATCCTGGGGCGGAACCAGAACGCCTACGCGGAAATCAACCGTCCCTTCGCCGAGGAGCACGGCATCGCGGTGGTGCGCCGTCTGACCGGGGGCGGGGCGGTGTTCCACGATCTCGGCAACCTGAACTTCACCTTCATCGTGCCCCGGGAGGACTGTCCGGAGCTGGATTTCAACCGGTTCACCCGGCCCGTGGCGGACGCGCTCCGTCGTCTGGGCGTTCCGGCGGAGATCTCCGGGCGCAACGATCTGACGGCGGAGGGGCGCAAGATCTCCGGCAACGCCCAGTGCGTATATAACGGCAAGGTCATGCACCACGGGACCCTGTTGTTTTCCGCGGATCTGTCCGAAATGGCGGGCGTCCTGCGGGTGGATCCGGAGAAAATGCGGAGCAAGGGCATCGGAAGCGTCCGGTCCCGGGTGGGCAATCTGTCGGATTATCTGCCCGGCATGGACGTGCTCGACCTGAAGCGGATCCTGGAGGACAGCGTCGCCGAGGGACAGGAGGAGCAGGTGGAGCGGACCGCCTTCTCCCCGGAGCAGACCGCGGCCGCCGAACGGCTGAAGCGGGACAAGTACGCTTCATGGGACTGGACCTGGGGGGCGTCTCCCGCCTTCGGGAAAACCGTAAAAAAGCGGTTCCCCTTCGGCGGCGTGGAGCTGTCCTATGAAAGCGAGCACGGGATTCTGACCGAGGCGCGGTTCCGGGGGGACTACTTCGGAATCCTGCCCACGGAGCAGCTGGAGGAGGCCCTGAGGGGATGCCGTCTGGTCCGGGAGGAGCTGGCCGCCCGCCTGCGGGACGTGGGGCAGTACATCCACGGCGCGTCCCCGGAGGACATCGCGGAGATGTTTGAACAGTAAAAACCCGGCGCGGATCCTGATTTTGGATCAACGCGCCGGTTTTCCCGTATGGGGAGGTTTTTCATGATTGTCATTCTGAACGGCCCGTCCAGCTCGGGAAAGACCACCCTCTCCCGCGCCTTGCAGAAGATCTGGCCGAAGCCCCTCTACTATTTCTCCTACGACACGGAGGACTGGTACACCGCGCCCTTCTCCGCCACGGGACGGGATTTCCCCGATCCGGAGCGGCCGGGTGAGCTTCTGGATCCCGTGCGGGACTTTCTCTCCGTCATGTACCTGTCCGCGGCGGCGGTGGACCGCTCGGGCAGGGACGCGGTGATCGACAACTGCCTCTTCGACACGGAGGATATTTACCCGCTGTCCCGGGAGATCCTCGGGGACTGCCGCACGTTCTTCGTCCGCGTCGACGTGTCCCCGGCGGTTCTCGAGGCCCGGGAGAAGGCCCGCGGAGACCGGGCGCCCGGCAAGGCCCTGTGGCAGTCCCTGCACCGGATCCCCCGGGAGGACGCCGCCTACGATCTGATCCTCGACGGCGAACGGCCCCCGGACGAATCCGCCGCCGCCATCCTCCGGGCCGTTTGCGGGGAGGAGAACAGCTGATTCACCACTTTCGCTCGGCGTTATGCCAGGGGGTACCGATGAAGCCCACCTGGGCGAAGTCCTCGGGGTTGTTCCGGATGATCCAGTCGATGTAGCTCATAGTCATCTGCGCGGTGAGAAGGTAGCCGGCGGGATTCATGTGGCCGCCCAGGAAGAAGTTGAATTTGAACGCCGCGTCGTAGACGGGTCCGTACTTCCACAGGTCGATGACGTAGGTGTAGTCGAAGAGCTCCGCCAGATCGTACAGGAGCTTCGCGTGCTCCAGCTTGATCATGTCGGAGGGGTTGTCCCGGTATTTCACGGACTCCCGGGGCATGGTCATGAGGAAGAACCGGGCCTTCGGCTGGATGGCCTTGTACTTCTGGATGATCTTCGCATACATGCCGGCGACGGTGGGCTTGTTGTTCTCGGGATTCTCCACGTCCACGTCGGCGGCGGAGCCCAGCTCCTGCCTCAGCCCGAAGAGGTCGTTGACGCCTAAGGCGAACACGTAGGCCTGCGCCGCCTTGTCCGGATCCCAGACGCCGTTGTCCGCGCCCCAGGATTCCAGGTACTCCTTCGCCGTCATGCCGCCCCGGGAGAAGTTGTACGCCTTCAGCCCCGCGGCCCGTGCGATGTACTGTCCCCAGGAGTATTCGTAGAGGATTCGAACTCGCCGGAGGACAGGCTGTCCCCCACGAAGGCCATGGTCCGGAAGATCCCGGTGAAGCCTCCGTCCGGCTTGATGACGTCCAGCGGTCTTTCGTCCGGGTTGGCGTAGAATTTCGTGATGTCCATATGTGCGTATCCTTTCCTGTTTTCATGCTCCCCTGAGGGAGTTTTATTCATTATAGCACAGCCGGCGGGATTTTTAAATGCGGCAGCAAACGAAACGTTGGTTTTCAAACGTGCAGCTGCCGGAACCCCTGACCGGCTTGGTTATCAGCTGCAGGATACCAATTCCGACAAGCTTTCGTTTGTTGGTGGAGTAATAATAAGCGGGCCGCCGGTCTTGACAAACCGCCCGGAATCGGTTATAATCAACAAAATCAATACAGTCTGTTCTCCGGCAATTCCTGTCGGAGACAGGCTTTCATAGGAGGACGGTATGGCGGAGAAGATGATCGTGCTCATGGCGGATCTGGACCGCGCGTCCCAGGAGCGCATGGCTGGATGGTACGGGGAGCTGAGGCAGGCGGGCTTCACCGGGACCCAGACGCCGGGGCTCCCCTATCACATCAGCCTTGCCGTGTTCGCGCCGGAGGAGGAGGACGCCGCCCTCGCGCTGACACGGAAGGCCGCGGCGGAGTTCGCCCCGTTTCCGGTGCACATCAGCCACGTCGGGATCTTCTCCCCGGGCCGGGTCCTGTTCGGCGCGCCGGAGAACAACGCCTCCCTGACGGCGCTCCACGACGCCTGCGAGCCGAAGCCCGATCCGGAGAAGCCCTGGACGCCCCACGCGACGGTGCTGATCGACGAACCGGAGACCGTCTGCGCGGCCGTTCCCGTTCTGCTCCGGTCCTTCTCGCCCTTCGTGGGGACCGTGGACGCCCTGCACCTGTGCGCCTTCTGGCCGACCCGGGAAATCGCCCGGCTGGAGCTGCGCGGTCCCGCGGCAGTCCCTCCGGAGCTCTCATAAACCCGCATCCCGCCCGCTCCGATGATACGATCCGGAACGGGCGGATTTCATCGTCTCACCCGCGGTGCACAGATACAAGATCGCCGGGCTTCGTTTCGATGTCGGTGAACTCCCCGTCGAGAGGGATCGCAGTCCCGTTCACCACGGCGCGGTATCCGTCCCCGGGCTTCTCCAGCCGCAGGGTCCGCCCCTTTTCGCTCCGGATTTCGGCCCGGATCTCCCCGTCCTTCAGCTCCGCATCCACCAGGAAGGCCCCGTCGGCCCGCAGTCCATGGAAGGAGGCGTCCAGCTTTCGGTCCCAGCAGGGGAAGAGTCGCAGGATCCCCTCGTGGCTCTGCATCAGCATCTCGTTGACCAGCCCCGGCACCGCCGCGCTGTTCTCCAGTCCGCCGCCGCCGTACCGGAACATGCCGTTGGGCAGGGCGCGCTTTTCGACGACCTCATGCAGATGGGCGAGAATCTCCTCCGGGGCGTATCCCAGCCGCGCTGCCATGGGATAATAGGAGCAGAAGCGGTTGTGGCTGTCCCAGATGGCGAGCCGCCGGTGGGTGTTCTTCGCCGCCTCGTACAGCTCCGGCGTCGTGGTTTTTCCCACCTGACCGATGGGATAGATGTATTCGATGGTCAGCTCCCGCAGAACGTCGCTTCCGTCGATCCCCCGCAGAACGGGCTCCCCCTCGTACTCCATGATGTCCGCCATGGGAAGATGGTCCAGAATGTGCCGCCACTTCGTGATCCGCTCTTCGTTCAGCCCCAGCTCTTCGGACAGATCGATCATCAGGGTGAAGAGCATCCGGACCAGGCCCCGGGAGAGGATGGGATTCTTGTCGTCCTGGCCCTCCGGCATTACGTCGGGACCGGCATACCACGCCACTTCGTTCAGCGCGTCGTTATAGATCTGATACGCGCCGTCCTCAAAGACCAGATAGTCCTCCCAGAAATCCGCCACGGCCAGCAGGAAGTCGTAGTACTCCCGCCGCGCGAACTCTGTGTCCCGGGTGGCGTACCAGTGGAGCATGGGCACCACCGCGGCATAGGCTCCGTTGCTCTTCTGGCCTAAGAACAGGTGTCCGTGCTCCTTGGTGTCGGGCCGCTCGTCGGTTTCCATGCCGAGGGGACCGATCCCCACCGGGAAGAACGCGCCCCGGACCCCGAGAAACTCCCGCGCGTACCGTCTGGCCCGCGGCAGGAAGTCGTTCAGCGGCGCGGCATAGCATTCGATCAGCTCCGGATGGTTCGACGCGGCGAGAGCGTAGAAGGGCGCCTCGTAGTTGTAGTTCAGGTGGTAGTCCCCGAACCATCCCATGCCGTCCGCCGTGGAGTACGCGCCCCACAGGCCGGGCGGGAATTTTTTGTTCCGGGCACAGCAGGCCACGGCGTAAAGTCCCGCGTACCAGTACATCTCCGGCTCGTCCACGGGCAGGGAGACCCCGCTCTTCGACCAGAAGCCCTTCCACCACGCAGCGTGGGACGCGAGAAGCCGTTCGCAGGCTCCCTCGTCCAGCGCGGCCGCCCGTTCCAGCGTCTGACTCCGCCAGGCCGCCGTGTCGTGGTTGGTCCCGGTGCAGACGGCCCAGACGATCCGCTCCTTCCCGTCCGCCGCGGTCCGGGAGATCGTCTTCAGGGCGCAGATCCCCCAGGTGGGGAACCGGCAGGCCGGGGTGTCGAAGCCGCGGATCCTGTAGGACACGTCCCCCTCGCGCCCGCCCTCCGTCACGGCCTCGCAGCCCTCCAGAGGCAGCAGCGACAGGGACGCGGACGTCATGGGGAAGGAGTGCTCCAGCTCGATGAGGATCGTGTTCTCCTCCGCGCAGACGGTGGCCCTGAGATCCGCGGAGAAGCGCCCGGCCTTCAGATGGAGGGCTATGTACGCCTCGTCCAGATCCTCCTCCGCCCGGTATTCCGCGTAGGCCATCTGGGGGAGAAGCAGCTCCGCCAGTCCGAGAGGAGCCAGTCCCCCTCTCTCCTCCACATAGACCCTGCCGTCCGCCTTCCAGAAATCCGCCTTCCCGATATAGAGGCGCACCCGGTCGGGGGTACCGGCCAGCATAAGGGTCGTGTCGCCGTTGCCCGTGAAGGCCCCGTCGGGAAGCGTCGCGGACGGCGTGTCCTTTGCGGGATGCGGGATCGTGAAAATATGTCTGTTCATGCTCTTCCTCCTGATTGTCTCCTGTCAGACCGTATTGCTCCGCCAACAAACAAAGACTTGTCGGAATTGGTATCCTGCAGCTGAAAATCAAGCCGGTCAGGGGCTCCGGCAGCTGTACGTCTGAAACCCGACGTTCGGTTTGCTGCCGCATTATGAAACCGTGATCCGCGCGCAGACCGTCCCTGACGCGCCGAGCTCCCGGCTCCTGCCGTCCGGAAGGGATCCGCCCAGATAGGCCGTGTAGGTCCCGTGCCGAAGGGCGGCCGTGCCGTCGAAATCGTACAGGGTGAAATCCTCCTCCGTCAGCGGGAAGGACACGGTCCGCCGCTCCCCGGGTTCCAGCTTGATCCGCGCAAAGCCCCGGAGCCGGTATTTCGGCTGACCGGACGCTCCCGCGCTGTCCAGATACAGCTCGGCCACCTCGTCCCCCGCCCGGTCTCCGGCGTTGGTCACGGAGGCGGACATCTCCCAGCCCTCCTTCGTCTTCCGGACCTCGGGATCGGACCAGACGAAGCGGGTGTAAGACAGGCCGAAGCCGAAGGGCCAGAGCGGCGTTTTTTCCGTGTACATGTAGGTCCGGCCGTGTTCCATCTCGTAGTCATCGAAGGGAGGCAGGTCCTCCTCGGAGACGGGGAAGGTGGCCGGGAGCCGTCCGGAGAAGTTCTCCCGTCCGGAGATCAGCCGGGCCAGAGCCTCTCCGCCGCGCTCTCCGGGATACCAGGCCTCGATCACCGCCGCCGCCCGCTTTTCGATCCGGGGTACGGACAGGGGACCGCCGTTCTCCAGCACGACCACCACGGGCCGTCCGGTGTCGAAGAGCCTCCCGAGGAATTCCTCCTGCTCCGGGGGCAGTCCCAGGGTCTCCCGGTCGTGTCCCTCGCTCTCATATTCCCTGCCGAGGCCCATGACCGCCACGGTCACGTCCGCACGCTCCGCCGCCGCGATCTCATCGGCAAACGGGTCTTCGATTCCGCTCTCCGGCACCGCCCATTCCAGCCGGACCGACGGGTTCTCCGCAGCCTTCTGATACTCAATCACAATGGGGTAACGCCGTCCGGCCTCGAGGGATACCGCCGTCTCCTGACCGAGGTTTTTTCCGTCCAGGGTGATCGTCGGCTTCTCACAGGGCGCGCTCCCGGACCATTTCAGCCGCATCAGGTACACGCCCGTCACCTCGGGGCAGAGCTCCCCGGTCCAGCGGACGGAGAACTGCACCGTCGTGACAAGGCTGTCCGGCATCTGATCGTTCCAGGCGAAGTCCACCACCGCGTCGTCCCGGACCTTCGGCTCCCCGAGGAAGCCGGAATTGGCGTAGTATTCGCCCCGGAGTCCCTCGCCGCCGTCAGGGGTCTTCAGATGCGCGGCGTCCGCCGTCACATAGGTCTGTCCGTCGGGACGCCATTTCCATGGGACGAAGTCCACCGCCGCGCCGTACTCCGCCGTCAGGCCGTCCTTCGCCGAGACGGGCGGATTGAGCGGGATGCCGCTGTAATCCCCGAACTGACACAAAGCCGCGTTGTTGCCCACAAGCGCGATGGTCTTGTCTTTCCCGACCGGCAGGACGCCGTCGTTTTTCAAGAGGACGATGGATTCCAGCGCGGATTTCAGGGCGAGATTCCGGTGCTTTTCGCATCCCACTACGGACAGGGGGATCCTTGAGAAAGGCACGTCCTCCTCGGGATCGAACTGACCCAGCCGGAACCGGGCCGTCAGCACCCTCAGGCACGCCTCGTCGATCCGCGCCTCCGAGGTCTTTCCTTTTTCTACCTGCCGGGCGAGAAATTCCGTGTACATATGCTCGTAGGCCGCGTATCCGCCGCACTCCAGGTCCACCCCGGCGTTCATGGCGGCGGAGGCGGCGTCGGCGGGATCCTCGTACCGCTTGTGGGCGTCCCAGAGCCTGGCCACCCCGGAGCAGTCCGAGACCACATAGCCGTCAAAGCCCCATTCACCCCGCAGAATGTCGGTGAGCAGGCGGCGGTTCTCGTGGCAGGGCATTCCGTTGATAGCGTTGTAGGCGGCCATGACAGCGGCGGGATGCCCCTCCTTCACCGCGATGCGGAAGGGCTCCAGGTGGTCGGTTGTGCTCCTCGTTGTTGGCGGTGAAGTGCTTCGGCGTGGCCACGGCCTTGAGATACTTCGGATCCTTCCCCTGCAGGCCCCGGACGAACGCCGCCCCGGTCTTTCCGGCCAGATACGGGTCCTCCCCGTAGGTCTCGGGGGTCCTTCCCCACCGGGGATCCCGGCAGAGATTCAGGTCCGGGGACCAGAAGGTGAGCAGACCGCTGTACCGCCCGCCGAAGGGCATGTTCCGGGAAGCGGGCACCTCGCCCCGGTGATGCATGGCCCGGGATTCGTCGGAAATCGCGTCGGTGATCTCCTCCATCAGCTCAGGGTCGAACATGGCCCCGAAGGCGATGGCCTGGGGGAACACCGTGTATTTCCCGGGTCTCACCACCCCGTGCAGGGCCTCGTTGCCGTGATAGTATTTCGGGATCCCCAGCCGCTCGTTGGCCTCGGAGGTCTCGATGAGGACGTTCAGCTTCTCCTCCAGAGTCATGCGCCCGAGAAGATCCGCAGCCCGCTCCTCAAAGGATTTCGTCGTATCCTGATACGGTTTCATGGTTCCGCTCCTTCCGCTCCGCCGCGCGTTCTCTCCGGCTCCGGGGCGCGCGCGTGATATGCTCATTATACCGCATCCCGCGGGGTCCGTCAAGTTTTCCCGGGGATCCCGGAAGGAAAAAGGACCGGGCTGTCGCAAAACAATTTCAAAGTTTTGATCGACCTTTTACAAAAGGTCGCGGGTTCTTAGGGCGGAGCCCTGAGCCGACCTCCGCAGAGGTCGGA
>CACYWX010000260.1 GCA_902778205.1 uncultured Ruminococcus sp.
GAGCGCGGACAAAGCCGCCATGATCAGCCACATATCTTCCCCTTATTCATTGTCATATATTCTGGTAATTCTCGTCCATCAATTATCTCTAAGAGAAATCCCGATTTGTCAAACCTTGTTACCATCGCACCCATGAATGAAAACCGCCCCGGGGGTTCTTCCGAAGCGGCCCTGACTGGGATGACAGGGGTTGAACCTGTGACAACAGAGTCAAAGTCTGTTGTGTTACCGTTACACCACATCCCAATATTCGTAAAAAGGGCCATGCTGCCATGACCCTTTTACCTACCGGAGAAGGTGGGATTTGAACCCACGCAGCGCTATTAACGCCCTACGAGATTTCGAGTCACGCCTCTTCGACCTCTTGAGTACTTCTCCGTGTATGTCCACCCGGAAAACCCGGGAAAACAAGCTATTCAGTTGTTCGGGAAAAATGATAGAAAACTGTCGACCGCTCATCGCGTCCCGCGCAGGTCCGATTCCCCGCGAACCCGTGCGGCGTAAGGATTTCCGGGAAGAGCCGAGGGACGGGTGGACCCGGATTTCGAGTCACGCCTCTTCAACCTCTTGAGTACTTCTCCGTGTATGTTCACCCGGATGATCCGGGAAAACAAGCTATTTAGTTGTTCGGGAAACCGGGCTCCCGTCCGACGGGGATACGCGCGGCTTCCACTCCGGATGTTCCGGACTTTTTTATTATACCACGCACATCGGGAGTTTGCAAGTGTTTTCGGAAATTTTCCCCGATCCGCGGCGATAGCCCGGATCAAGTCCGCGGTGTTAAGCCCAGACCGGATCCGAGGCTCGCCGCCCGCAGGGGGAACCCGCATCCCGAATCCCGGGGTTTCCCGGCCGCGGCTCTCTCACCGTTTTCCGAGAAGGCGGGCCCGCTCCTTCTCCGGCACCATGCTCCCGCCGGTGGCCCAGCACAGATACACGGCCCGCTCCCTCCTCTCCGGCGTCAGGAAATCCTCTTCCCGGGAGAACAGGACCGGTCCCTGAAAGGCGGCGCAGGCGGAGGGCTCGACGAAGATCCCTTCGGTCTCCCACAGAGTCCGGAGCCACCCCTCAAGCCGCCCGTCCTCCACGGTCACGGCTCCGTCGGCCAGCGTCTCCACGCATTTCCCGGCGAAGGCCGAGGGACGTCCCACCGCCAGACCGTCCGCCGCCGTTTTCCCGCTCAGACCGATGTCTGCGACCGAGATCCGGTCGTGGAGTCCCGTGGCCAGGCCCAGCGTCATGCAGGGAGCCTCCGTGGGCTCTGCGAACAGGCAGACCGCCGCGTCCCCGAAGGCGTGCTTCAGTCCGAAGGTGATGCCGCAGGGCGCGCCTCCCACGCCGCAGGGGATCGTGACCACAAGAGGCCCCTCCTCATCCGGGACGATCCCCAGGCCGGCGAGCTGTCCCTTCAGCCTCTCCGCCGCGACGGCATATCCCAGGAAGAGATCCCGGGAGTTCTCGTCGTCCACGAAGTACGCGGCGGGATCGGACCCGGCGGCGCGGCGTCCCTCCTCCACGGCCCGGCTGTAGTCGTCCTCGTATTCGATCACCCGGACGCCCTTCGACCGCAGAAGCTCCTTCTTCCAGGCCTTCGCGTCCGCTGACATGTGGACCACGGCGGAAAAGCCCAGCGCCGCGCTCATGATCCCGATGCTCAGGCCCAGATTGCCGGTGGAGCCCACGTGGACGCTGTGCCCGGAGAAAAACCGGCGCGCTTCGGGCGAGGCGAGGCGGGCATAGTCGTCCCCCCTCTTTAACAATCCGGCCCCGAAAGCCAGCGTCTCCGCGTGCTTCAGAACCTCGTATACGCCTCCCCGGGCCTTGACGGATCCCGCCACGGGCAACAGATCGTCCCGTTTCAGAAGGAGCCGTCCCCGGATGTCCGCGCCAGAGCGGCTGTTCAGAGCCTCCCGCATGCGGGGGATCTCCGTAATCGGGGATTCGATGAGGCCCCGGGCGGGCGCGGTTTCCGGAAAGAGCCGGGCCAGAAGGGGGGCGAACCGCTCCAGTCTGTCCGCCGCGTCCCGGATATCCGCCTCCGTCAGAGGCAGGGAGGCGGAGACCTCCTCAAAGGGACGCCTCCGCGGATTGATCCAGACCGTCTCCTGCCGGTTCCGCAGACGGCGGACGACGGGCGGCTCGGGATTGAATTCTCTGCTGTTCGTATGCTCCACGGCGGCTCCCTCCGAAGGTAAAAGAGTATATGAGTCTTTCATTCTGCGGCGCTCCGCGCTGTTTTGACGCACCGGCGCCCCTGCCCGGGTCATGATCACGGTGGGGCCGACGAAGGATCAGACGCCGGGCTCCGGATCGGTCTTCGGGGCGAAGGTGATGCGCCGGGTCCCGGGATCGGCCTCCGTCAGAACCGCTTCAAGCGGGGATCCCAGAGTGTACCGGATGCCCCGGACCGTGAGGGTCATGTGCTCCTCGTCGGTGCGGGCTCCGGGCCAGCTGTCCGCGGGGATGAAGCCCTCCGCCAGATTCTCGCACCGGACGAACACGCCGTTCCTCGTGACGCCGGAGATTACCGTGCGGAAGGTCTCCCCGATATGGCGGGCCATATAGAGGGTCAGATACAGATCCTCGATGTCCCGCTCGGCGTCCATGGCCCGGACCTCGCACTCGGAGGAGGTAAAGCCCCGGTCGGACGCGATTTTCGCAAATTCCGCCGCCGCGGAGACCGGGACGTTCATGCCGGCGGTCAGATACGGTGCGCCGGTCTTCTCCAGCACCGCCGTGATGACGGAGTGGACGAAGAGGTCCGGATAGCGGCGGATCGGCGAGGTGAAATGGCAGTACAGATCCGTTCCCAGTCCGAAATGGCGGGCGGGGACTGCCTGATACTTCGCCTTCATCATGGAGCGCAGAAGCATAATGGAAATCATGGGCCCCATGCCCCGCTCCTCCGCGTCGGAGAGGATGGCGGAGAGACGCCGGATCAGCTCGTCCGATGGGAGCTCCTCCCGGGCGCCGGTCTGCTCCGCGGAATCCGGGACGATGCCGCGGGTGTCCAGTCCCAGGCTCCCGGCGAACAGGGCGAAGGCCCTCAGCTTGTCGGCGTCCGGCTTGGCGTGGACCCGGTACAGGCAGGGCAGGCCCAGGTTCTGAAGGGTTTCCGCCACCGCCATGTTGGCCTGGAGCATGAACTGCTCGATGAGCCGCTCGCCGTCCCCTCTCTCCGCCCGGACCACCTCCGCGGGATCGCCGTTTTCGTCCAGCAAAATCACCGCCTCGGCGTCCTCCAGCTCAAGCACCCCTCTCTTCCGGGACCGTTCCGCCAGCAGAAGGTACAGCCCGTGCATATCCCGGAGCATGGGGAGAACCTCGGCGTATTTGGCGGCAAAGGGGCTGTCCGCGCCCTTTTCAAAGAGGTCGTTGACCTCGGAATAGACGCCCCGGACCCGGCTTCGGATCAAGGAACGGAAGATCCTCGCCCCGCACCGCTCCCCTTCCGCGTTCAAAGACACCTCCGCCGTCACGGCATAACGGTCCTCCCCGGGATTCAGGGAGCAGGCGCCGTTGGACAGGGATTCGGGCAGCATGGGAACCACCTTGTCGGTGAAATAGACGGAGGTGCCCCGCAGAACGGCCTCCCGCTCCGTGGGGGAACCGGGACGCACATAGTGGGACACGTCGGCGATGTGGACCCCGAGGACCCATCCGTCCCCGCGCCTCTCCAGGGACACGGCGTCGTCCAGATCCTTCGCTCCGGCCCCGTCGATGGTGAAGAGGATCCGGTCCCGCAGATCGATCCGGGAGAGATCGGCCGAGAGATCCACGTCCTCCCGCGCCGCCCGGTCCGCGTCCTCCAGAACGGATTCGGGGAAGGAGGTCCGGATGCCGCAGCCCGTGAGGATCGCCGCGTAGTTGGCGTCCCGGGTCAGGCCGTCCCCGAAGACCGAGGCGATGCGCCCCTCGGCCTCGCAGACCGGGATCCTCTCGTCCTCCCGGCGGACGCGGCCTCCGTGTTCGCGGATGGTGGTTCGGCCGCGCACAAAGAAGGGAGCTCCCGCGGGAACTGCCTCCACCTTCCAGCCCTCCCGCGCTCCCGCGTTCTCCACGTCCTTCCGGAGCACGGATACCGTCACGCCCCAGCGCTTGGAGTCGGGCTCCACCCACCAGGACCCGCCCGAGGAGCGCAGCGTGCCGATCAGGGATGCCGCGGCGGGCTCCACCGACAGCACCTCCCCCTCGCATCCACGGCCGCCGTCCTCCCGCGGGCCGGTGAAGGAGGCGAGGACGGTGACCCGGTCCCCCGTCATGGCGCCCTTCGTCTCCCGCGGCGGGATGAAGACGTCCCCGGGGATCTCATCCGCGAATTCCTCGTCGGGCCTCACGAAGCCGTATCCACGGCCGCTGTAGGAAAAGGTCCCGGTCACGGTCACGGAGGACGCCTCATAGGGCTCGGGGTCGGAGGAATAGGTCCGCCCGGCCCTCGCCGGGGAGGTCTGGGACGGACGGCGCGCGGCTTTCCGCTCCGCGTTTTCCAGCGCGGGATTCTTGTGCCGTCTGAGGGATCCCATGGCGGCGCGGATGGCTTTTTCGCGTTTTCTTGTATTTTTTCTTGGCATGTTTCACTCCTGAATACGGAAAAAGCGGAACCGGTCTGGCTCCGCTTATGGTGGTGATTTCGGGCCGTCCGGGGTCCGGTCAGTCTGCGTCGGCGACGGTCTCGACGGCGTAGTCAGCGGAGGGAGCGGCGGTATAGCTGGCGTGGTTCTGGATCAGGTAGGACACGAGAACGAGGACCACGAACACGATGGCGACGATGGTGGTGGCCTTGGACAGCTTCTTGTCCAGCGTGGTGGCCTTGGACTTGCCGAAGAAGGTCTCCGCGCCGCCCGCGATGGTACCGGACAGATTGTGGCTCTTGCCGGACTGCATGAGAACCGCGCCGATCAGAAAGAGCGCGGCAAGAATCAGGATGATGCCGATGACGATTTCCATGGGAAAGCCTCCGAAAGAATACTTGTTGCGGGCATAGTTCACCCGTTTGAAACAACTTAGCCTGTCTATTCTACCACAGCGCCGGGAAAAAAGCAATACCTTTTTTTCATTTTCCGGCCCGGGAACGGCTGTTTTTCAAAAGTTTTTCCAGATTTTCGGCGATTTTCCCGGCGCAGGCGGCTCCCACGGAGTTGGTTTCCTCGTAGTGGCGGCTTCCGTCCTCCGGTTCGGCGTCCTTGAGATAGGGGGCGTCGGGATCCGTCAGGAAATCGTTCGGCGGGACGATGT
>CACYWX010000261.1 GCA_902778205.1 uncultured Ruminococcus sp.
CCGGGATCGGGGACATGGTGACGCCGTGGGTCATGGAGGCGGTCATGGCCAGCACCATGCCGAAGCAGTGGAACATGGGCACCTGGATCATCATGCGGTCCGCGGTGGAGAGATCCATGCAGTCGCCGATGGCCTTCCCGTTGTTCACCACGTTGTAGTGGGTCAGCATGACGCCCTTGGGGAAGCCGGTGGTGCCGGAGGTGTACTGCATGTTGCAGACGTCATCCTTGTTGATCATGGCGGCTCGGCGGTACACGGCGTCCAGCGGCGTCCGCTCGGACAGGGCCAGCGCGCCCTCCCAGGTCAGGCAGCCCTTCTGCTCCGATTCGCAGGTGATGATGTTCCGGAGGAAGGGCAGGCGGCGGGAGTGGATGGGCTTTCCGGGCTCCGCGGTTTCCAGCTCCGGGATCAGCTCCTTCATGATGGCCACGTAGTCCGAATCCTTGTAGCCGTCCGTCATGACCAGCGTGTGGGTGTCGGACTGGCGGAGCAGGTATTCCACCTCGTGGATCTTGTAGGCCGTGTTGACGGTCACCAGCACCGCGCCGATCTTCACCGTGGCCCAGAAGGTGATGTACCACTGGGGCACGTTGGTCGCCCAGATGGCCACGTGGTCTCCCTGCTTCACGCCCAGGGAGATGAGGGAGCGGGCGAAGGTGTCCACGTCGTCCCGGAATTCGGGATAGGTGCGGCTGTAGTCACAGGTGGTGTAGCGGAAGGCCCACTGCTCCGGGAACTCCTCGCACATGCGGTCCAGGACCTGGGGGAAGGTGTAGTCGATCAGATGATTCTTCTCCCAGACATACCAGCCGTCGCCCCGGGCGTTCTGCTGGAGACGTCCCGAATGGGCCTCGGTCCCCAGATACTGCTGCATGAAATGGGCGTAATGGGGGAACACGATGCCGGCGTCGGACAGCTCGGGGGAATACTGCTTCAGCCATTCCAGGGAGATATAGCCCTCGTAGTTGACGGAGCGCAGGGCCTGCATGAAGGCGTCCACGGGAAGGTCCCCCTCGCCCATGAGCTTATAGGCGATGCTGCCGTCGGGATTCACCACGGAGTCCTTAATGTGGGTGTGCTTCACGTAGGCGCCCAGGTTTTTGACGGTGGTCTGGGGATCCTCACCTCCGAAGCGGTAGGGGTGGTTCAGATCCCACAGGGCGGCCACGCTGTCCGATCCGATCCTGGCCAGCACGTCCGCCAGCCGGTCCGTGTGGGAGTAGACGCCGTTGGTCTCGATGAGCAGGGTGACGCCCGCCGCCTCGGCGATGGGAGCCAGCTCCTTCATAGGCCCGATCACCAGCTCGTCATCGAAATCCGTGGTGGGCTCCGCCGTCAGGTCGCCGAGGACGCGGATATAGGGGGTCCCCAGGGCGGAGGCCAGAGCGATGTACTCCTTCAGCTCAGCGATGGTTTCGGCGTGCCGTTCCCCGAAGCGGAGCGCGCTCCCGGAGGACAGGCAGCAGATCTCCAGCTTGAGCCGCTTCAGCTGGGCGCGGGTGGCCTCCAGATTCTCGGGCTTGAAGGGAGCCGCGTGGACGGAGAAGATGTTGCCGCCCAGTCCGCGCATCTCGATGCCGGAGAAGCCGAAGTCCTTGGCCATTGAATAAATATCACTCCAGGCGAAGTCTGGACATCCGAGGGTGGAGAAAGAGAGTTTCATGGATTTACCTCCGTTAGGTATTCGGAATCAGTCGGAGCGCGGCCGGGGAGACAAGGCGGCGGAGCGGGGACCGGATAAACAAAAAGCGCGCCCCTCGACGACGAGAGACGCAACGACAACGTTCCGTGGTACCACTCTGTTTCGGCGGAAAACCGCCCTTTTTCCGGGCACGCATCATGCCCTTCTTCTGTAACGGGAAGTCCCGTCCGCGTTTACTCTTCCCTTCCCGGTCCGGGGAGGTCATTTCAGGCGGCTGCTCCGGGGCGAGCGGAAACGGCCTCTCCCGCCGCCTCGCACCGACCGGCGGCTCTCTGCTGGGATGTCCGGATCCTTGTCCCCTTCAAAGCGTTTGCTTGTATGGGTATAGTGGTATTATACCACGGGGATCCCTCCCTGTCAACGGGTGAAACGCATAAAAATCCACCGGGACCCGGCGTTTTTTCATTTCATTCCGCCGAATGAAGAAACGCGGGCCTTCACTTCTGCATAACTCTTCAGTATAGCACATTTCCCTCCCGGATACAATAGGCAGAGTCACAAATTTCCGGTTGAACACGTCCGGTTTCTTCTCACGGAAGGCGGAGGCCGGTTTTCTTGACATTGGGAACGAAACCTGCTATAATGATATAATACAAAGAACCCGAGAGAGGAGCGAACGTCATGCCGGAGAACAGAACGCCCGAGGAGCTGGCCGAGCTGGCAAGGGAGATCCGCCGCCGCGTCACGGAAAAGGTGCGGGAGGCGGTGCGGGAATCAGCCGACATAAAGATCTCCGTCGACCTGCCGGACGGACGCTCGATCCGGTATGATTCCCGGAGGGACGCCGCGAAATCCGCCGGGAGCAGTCCGGAGTCCCCCGTCACCGAAGCGGACGCCCCCTCCACGGAGGAAAAGCTCGTCCGGACCGGGGAGCGCATCGAGGCGGAGAAGCGGGACGACAATTTCTGGGATCTCGGCTCCCCGAAGCCCAGGGTCTACGAAAAGCCAGTGTTCCGCTCCCACAGCGTCGGCGTGACGGACGTCAGCGCACCCGATCCGGAGCTCGTCCCCGGCGAACGGACCGCGGCCTCCGAGCGGATCGTAAAGGACGAGATCCCCCGCCGGGAGCTGGACGGCTTCGACGTGGGAGGAGCGCGGACCCCGGGCGCACAATCAAACCGGGAGGGCAGCGCGGGACGGGTGATCCGGACGGCGGAGGGCTACCGCTCCGTTCAGACGGGCTCTTACCGGCGGCACACGCCAAGGTCTCCCCTGAGCCGTTCCGGCAATTCGTCGGGAGGAGCGGCACAGGAGCAGAGGCGGTCGCCGGGCAGTCAGGTGGTGAAGACCTACTCCCCCGGAGGCGCCCTGATCCGCACCGTCACCGTGCGGACCTGGGAATCGGACACCGAATTCTACAACCGGTTCCTTACCGACGCCGCCCGGAGCCACAGCACACCCTATACCGGACCGTCCGACGGTCTCTCCCCGGTGCCCTACACCTCCTTTGTGCCCCAGTACGCCCATATGAGCATGGCGCAGCTGGAATACTACCGGTACGTCCGGGAGAGCGTCCGGCACGGGAGGACTCCGCCCTGCGACTTTCCCTACATTCTCTTATATATCTACGAGATCATCAATCTGCCGGAGCTGATTCCCCCGGAGGAGGGAGTCCGTCAGCTGGCGGCGCTGTGGCTGGGATATCGGGAGGCCTTTCCCCGGCTGGACGGCACCCTCTGCGAATGGGTCCCGGACTACTGCCTGATCCACGGGGTCTCCCTGCCGGAGTCCCTGGATCCCATCCTGCCCCGGATCGTGCCCAAGGCCCAGCTCAAGGAATTCTATCTGGACCGCAGGACCGGAGATCCCGCCGCCTTCGCCCGGGTGGTCATCGAGAACTCCTCGGACTACGACTTCCGCAACAGCCGCTATTATCCCGACCACCGGGACGCCTACGAGCGGCACATCCCCGCAGCGGTGGGAACGGCGTTTGAGGCGGGAGCGGCGGCGGGCACGGGGATTTTCGCCCTGGACCGGACCTACCGCATGACCAGGGACAGCTATGTGGGCGCGGTGGCGGCCTCCTCCGTCAAGCGGCGGATCGATCTGGAGTTCGTCTCCTTCACCCGCCGGGCGGAAACCCGGGGAACGGTGACGGCGGCGGTGAAATACGCGGAAAACCGGCTCCGGGCCGTGCTGGGCGTCAAGGCCAAGCTGGGAACGGACGGAGTCTCCGAGGAGGACGCCGCCCGCATCGACGCCTATTTTCTGCCCATGCTGCCCACGAAGGAACAGATCCGGCGGAAAAAGGAGGACGCCTACATGCCGCCGGATTATCTGAAGAACTACGAGGCCGAGACCTCCGGCTTCGATCCCGACGCGGCGGCAGCCATCGAGGCGGAATCCTGGGCCAACACCAGCCGTCTCACCGGCGAGGACTACGGGGATACGGCTCCCTCAATTCCCGATGACGCGGACCTCGTTCCCAAGGCGGAGGGCGCGCTGTCCACGGAGGACCTGTCCGCGATGAACCCGTCCGCGGAGGATCCGTCCATAAAGAACATGGAAGAGACGAAAGTTTCCGCCGCCGGAATCGCCCCGGACGTTCCCGCGGCTCCGGAGGATGCGGAAAAACCGGAGGATCCGGCATACGATCAGCCAAAGGAGGACTCCGCCCCGATCCGGGAGGGACTGCGGGCCGCCATGGACGGACGGTACCGGAGCTTCTGCCGGGAGCGGGGCCTTTACGAGGGGGATCTGGCCGACCGGATCAATGCCGTTTTCCTGGATTATCTGGGAGACGTCGTACTGGAGACCGACGGCACGGGATTCCGGTTCATTGAAGATTACAGGGAGGATGCGGAAGAATGGCTCAGAACAGAAACGACACGGTGACGAAGGTTCCCCGGCGGATCCTCGGGACCCTGCTCTCGTCCCTCTCCGGCGGCGTGGTTCCCCGGGCGGGCGCTCCCTACATCGCCATCGGACGGCGGGAGGAGATCGACGCGCTGGCCTCCTCCCTGGACCGGGTGGCGGACGGCGAGGGGGCCATGAAGTTCATCATCGGTCGGTACGGCTCCGGCAAGAGCTTTCTGATCCAGCTCTCCCGGGGATACGCGCTGGACCGGGGCTTCGTGACGGCGGACGCGGATCTTTCCCCCGAGCGGAAGCTGGCGGGAGGCGGAGGACTGGCCACCTACCGGGAGCTCATGAAGAACGTGGCCACCAAGACCTCCCCGGACGGCGGCGCCCTGCCGGTGATCCTGGGCTCCTGGTTCACAAAGCTGGGCCGGGAAATGACGGACGAGGGGTTCGATCCCTCCTCGGAGGCCTGGAGCGCGGAATTCGGCCGCCGGATCACGAAGCATCTCCGGGAGCTGGAGGCCGACGTGGGAGGGTTTGATTTCGCGTCGGTGCTCCGGGCCTATTACGAGGGCTGGCGGGACGACGACGACGCGAAGCAGTCCGCCTGCCTGAAATGGCTCCGGGGGGAATTCGGCACCCGGACGGAGGCGAGGTCCGCCACGGGGATCCGCTCCCTGACCATCGTCACGGACGACAACTGGTACGACTATCTG
>CACYWX010000262.1 GCA_902778205.1 uncultured Ruminococcus sp.
AGAGTCCGGAACACCCAGGACGTCAAAGGAGTTCCTCTTTTTGCTTCTTTTTCTCCTCGATAAAGGAGAAAAAGAAGGACGAACACTTTTGAATCACAACAGGGCTGTCGCATTTCTCCTTCTCATGGAGTTAATGCGACAGCCCCTTTTGTCCGATCACGGAGGCAGTACGGGATACGTTCTTACCCCTTCAGCGCGGCCTCCACGGCGTCGCCGATCTTCTGTGCCATGCGGAAGAAGCCCAGATCATTGGGATGGCAGCCGTCCACGGTGCAGGAATCCGCGAAGGGACCGTCGAACAGCCGCGCGCCGTCCACGAAGGACACCTTTCTGTCCCCGGCGGCCAGAGCGGCGTGGTAGGTGGCCAGGATGATCTCCCGGCGGCGGACGTCCTCGGTGCCCGGGTGAAAGTCCGGCTTGGATACGAAGACGATGGGCGTGTCCGGATTGGCCTTCCGGTAGGTCTCGTAAAGGGGCCGGTGGGTAGCCTCCAGATGATCCGCGTTCGGGGCGTTGTGATCATAGTCGCAGACGAACACGGAGGCGTCGAGGGAGGCCAGATATTCGCACATGACGACCTCGCCCTTCGCGTTTCCGGAGAAGCCCAGGTTGATGAAGTCCGCGTCCAGACGGCGGGAGATCATGGCCTGATAGGCGTTGCCGGGACGGGACGCGCACCCGCCCTGGGTGATGGAGGAGCCGTAGTAGAGGACGGGCTTCTCGAAGGCGTAGGGCTCCGGCGCTTCGATCTCGGCGTCCGCCGCCAGTCCGATATACACCTCCTCCACGGGATCGTACAGGGGCATGTTGACGGTGTAGGTGTGGGTCCGGCCGTCGGTGGGCTTCCAGGTGTCGTAGCCGTGGTGACGGTTCCCGGGCATGAAGGAGCCCGCGTATTCGTACACACCGCCGTCGCTCTTGTAGAGGTCGAAGCCGGACTGACCCAGCATTGTAATGTGGGGCATGGTGCCGTTGTCCGGCATGACGGCCTTCAGGGCGATCCACGGGGAGTTCGTGCGGAACCGGACCCGGCCTCCCGCCGTATTGGTGTTGAGCCAGTGAACGCCTTCGGAGGTTTCGGACGCCACGTCCTCTGGCATGCGCAGAAAGGGCTTTCCCTTTTCGGTCTGATAAAGGCCGTGGATGGTAAAGGGCGCTTCCTTGACGTCCAGCCAGATGATGTTTTTGAGGCCCGTGGTGTTCTCCACCGCCAGGTTTTTGTCGATGTCGCTGATTTTCATAGAGATGCCTCCTGTATGGATGGTGATGGTCAGTCCCTCCTCCGTCCGATGCGGTCGAAGGGGATGGGATCAAATCCCGGGATCATGGCGGGAAAGACGGTTTCGCAGAGGTCGGCGAGGGATCCCTCCGGCGGTTCGTCGAGGATCATGTTGTGCTCCATGCGGTTGCGGAACCGGGGATCGTCCCATGGGAAGTTCACGTCCACGGGCTTGTGGCGGACGATGGCGTTGGAGGACAGGTCGCAGTAGTGGGGATACCGCTGTTCCGTCTGGGGATCCCAGGTCAGGTATTCCCGAAGATGGGGATAGGCGTCCCGCCAGACCTCGGACTGCCACGGGACCCGGTTCAGCCCAGCCTCATGGGTGCCGCCGGGGAGCAGGTCGTCCCAGTAGCCGTAGGCGTGGAACCGGACGGAATAGACGGATTTGGGGCAGGCGTCCAGAATCAGGTTGCCCCGGAAGAGCATGTCGTGGCCGCCGTGGAGCAGGAGGGCGGACTGGCACCGGAGGAACACGTTGTGCTCGATGGTGCAGGAGCCCAGATTGTCGTCGCAGTACATGCCGAAGATGCCGATGTGGCTGTCCGCGTCGCTTTTCATATCGTGGAAGAAGTTGTACCGGACGATGTTCCCGGAGCAGGTGTAATCCCGGCCCGCGTAGATGGCGGAGGAATCGTCGGCGATTTTGCAGACCTCGTAGATCTCGTTGTACTCCATGACGTGGTTGTTGCCGCCGAAGAGGATGGCCACATGGGCGGAATCGTGGAGCTCGTTGTGCCGGACCACAGTCCCGACGCCGCCCACCAGGATGGCGGGATTATAGGTCCGGAAGATCTCGGCGATGTGGTGGATGTGGTTGTTCTCGATCACATGGCCGGAGGGAGTGAGGGTCGCCCGGTCCCCGCCCCGCACGTCGACGCCGCCCTTCCCCGTCCGCTCGATCTCGCAGCTCCGGACGGCGCAGTTCTTCCCGTCCAGCCGGATCGCCCAGCCCGCCACGTTGCGGACCGCGCAGCTCTCCACGGTCAGATCGGAGCCGGAGAGGTCCAGCGCGTCTCCGCGGGTACCGGTGAAGCTCAGGTTCCGGAATGCGATATGGGATCCGTTTTTCACGGTGAGAAGACTCCCGATGAGAAGGGAGAGGTTGATCCAGGCGTTTTCCATGGGTACGGCGGGCCAGAGGTATAGGATGCCGCGCTCCCGGCCCAGATACCATTCGCCGGGGGAGTCCAGCTCCTCGAAGACGTTGTAGAAATAGAAGGGCGCGTGGGGCTTCATGCCGTAGAGGGACACCCACGCGGTCTCCATTCGGCAGGTCTCCGGATCCACGGAGCGGACGGGGGAGGACATATCCGCCCAGCCGTACATGGGATAGCCGAACATCCACACGCCGTCGAGAGACTGCCATCCGGCGGCGCGTCGGGCGATGTCGGGATCAATCGTATAAATATCGGAGACGGGGTTGCGGACCTTCGCCCATTCCTCGGCGGAGAGCTTTTTCCGGCCCGAGGTCTCAAGTCCCGCGCCTTCCCGGACCGGGTCTCCCGTGAAGAGGAAGCCCTCGTCCGGATACCTTGCGATCTCCTGACGGACGTTGTTGACGAAGAGCTCGCACCACATGGGGGAGAGCACCGCGCCGTCGTATTTGTCACCCGTGTGGTAGGAGCCGATGGCACAAAGCTCGCCCCAATCTTCCCGGGTCAGGCCGAGAGCCGTCAGATCGCAGCGCAGAACGTGATCGGGGGCCTCTCCGTGAAGCCGCGCCTTCTCCTCTTCCGTCAGAGGTCCGAAGGACGCGGGATCGAGGGACAGGCCTCCGTTGAGAATGACATTGCCCTCTCCCTGCCAGACGACGGGGCAGGCTGCGGTGCCGGAATCCCGCTCGTCCAGAGTCAGACCGGCCGTGCGGTATTCGCCCTCGGCCACATGGACGGTCACGGGTTCGGTCAAACCGTTTTGAATCAGGGCGCGGACGGCGTCCCGGGCTTCCTCAAGGGTGGAAAAGGGCTCGTCCGCGGTTCCGGGATTGCCTGGCGCTTCGTTGCCGGGCACACCGTTTTTCGATACGTAGAAATCCATGGCAGTTCTCCTTTGAAGCGAATGGATCGAAATCCGTTACATAATGAGGAACGCGCCGATCCGCAGAGCCGTTCCCTCCGATTCCGCCGCCTTGTCCGGGGATACGCGGAGGCGGAGGGTGTGTCTGCCGGGTGTCAGCTCGTCGGGGAACCAGGCGGCGTTGGCCCGGCTGAAGCTCTTGCAGTAGTGGTCCCAGGCGCGGATCGTCCGGAAGGGACCGCCGTCCACGGAGCAGAGGGCGTCGCCGCTGTCCTTGGCCATCATCCAGTAGAATCCGATCTGCCGTCCCTCGAAGGCAAGGGTCAACTCCCCGCCGGGGTCCGAGCATTCGATATAATGAGGATGCCGTCCGCAGAGGGATTTTTCATTCAGAGTCCAGCTTCCGTCCGACTCCGCTTCGGTGCAGTCCCTCATTCCGGCGTTCACGCGGGATTCCTCCTCCGGGATCAGGGGAGACGGCAGGCTGTGGGGCGTCAGTCCGTCGGCGGGAGCGCTCAGCCATTTCTTCATTCTCTCCCGGACCGCGGCGGCGCAGATCTCATAGCCGTCGTCGTTGGGGTGGACGGTGTCGGTGGTGTACCGGAGCCAGTCCCCTCCCTCCGTCAGCACCCGGGTCCGGAGCGCCTCGCCCATGTCGATCTGCGGGACGCCGTACAGATAGGAGACCGCGGCGTGGGCCGTTTTCGCGGGCTGGACGATTCCCTGAGCCATCCGGTCCGCCAGGGATTGCGTCACGGTATAGACGGTCACGATGTCCGTGGTGGGATCCGCGGTCCATATCTTCCGAAAGCAGGCCTCGGCGTTTTTCATGGCGTTCGGAAAGATCGAGACACCCATGCCGCTGTCGTTGACGGCAAATTCATAGAACACCAGATCCGGATGACGGGCCAGCACGTCCCGTCCGATGCGGCAGACCCCAAGGGTGGAGTCCGTTCCGCCCACGGCCGCCTGAATATGCCGGATCGGACAGTCCGGATACTCCGACCGGAGCCAGGCGGTGGTTTTGGCGGCCCAGCAGGCTTCATAGGACGACGCGCCGGCCCCTTCGGTGATGGAGCCTCCGAAATACGCGACGGTGAGGCCGAGATTGTTCCGCAGTCTGTACGCTGTGTTGGAAAGCATGATTTCCTCCTGTTATTCGACGACAGCCTCCGCGGCGGCCGCTGTGACGAGTTCATCCGGATCGAAGGCGTCCCGCCCGTACGCATCGAGAAAGCGGTCCTCAAAGGCGTCGGTTTTCAGGTTGAAGGCCAGGGACCAGACCGTCCAAAACAGATCCGAATGGCGGTTCCCGTACCCGGCTGCGCCGCAGTCGATGAAGCCCGCGAAGCGCTCCCCGTCGATCATGACGTTGGGCAGGCAGGCGTCCCCGTGGATCAGGCAGGACGGACGGAAGGCTCCTTCGGCGTTCTCCAACGCCGCCCGGGCGTCGGCGGGGGTCGTGATGCCGTAGCGGTCCGTGCGGAGAAAGTCGCGGAATACCCCGGAGGCCAGACCTTTTTTCGCTCCCGCCAGAGTCTGGGCCGTTCTGTCCGGAAGGGAGACGCCCTCCACCCGGGACAGCCCTTCGTCGTGCAGAGTCCGGAACGCCCCGCCCAGCACATCGCAGAGCAGGTCCGGACGGTCGGTGAAGTGGGTGCAGTCCTCGCCCGGGATCCGGGAGGTGAGCATCCAGTCGGACTCACCGCTCACATAGGTCAGCATCCGCGGCCCCAGCCCGGCACGTCCGAATACGGCGGTCATGGCCTGCTCCTCCTCCAGTCCGCCCGGCGCGGTCTTCTTGAGATAATACCCGTCTCCCCGGTCAATGAAATACACCCTGGCCCTCTCGGAGCAGCTGCTGTCGTACACCGGGGCGTCCCGGAGTGT
>CACYWX010000263.1 GCA_902778205.1 uncultured Ruminococcus sp.
GGCTGGTGCTCAATCCGGCGGCCTACACCCACACCTCCGTGGCGCTCCTGGACGCGGTGAAAGCGGTTGGGATCCCGACGGTGGAGGTGCATATCTCCGACGTGTCGAAACGGGAGGACTTCCGTCAGGTCAGCTACGTGCGGCAGGCGGCGGTCCTGACCATCGCGGGACACGGGTTCGAGGGGTATCTCGAGGCCATGGATCATCTCAGGGAGCACTACGGACCGGAGGCGCGCAGATGAGGGCCCGGTTCTCTCCTTCCGTCGCCGGAGGGACCGTCGCCGCTCCGCCCTCCAAGACCCTGGCCCACCGGGAGCTCATGGCGGCGGCATTATCGGAGAAGCCCTCGACGGTATCCGGCGTGCTCTTCAGCGAGGACGTGCTGGCGACCCTGGACTGCGCCCGGTCCCTGGGGGCGGAGGTCCTGACGGAGGGAGACCGCGTCCGCATCGTCCCGGGAGCCGGTGTCCCGTCCTCCCTCTTCCCCTGCCGGGAGAGCGGGAGCACCCTGCGCTTCTTCCTGCCCCAGGCTCTGCGGAGGAACACGGAATCGGTGTTCACGGGAAGTCCGCGCCTTCTCGAGCGGCCGCTGGGCGTCTATGAGGAGCTGTGCCGGGAAAACGGCAACCTCTTCCTCCGGGAGGAGGACGGAATCCATGTGCGCGGGCCTCTCTGCCCGGGTCTTTTCCGGGTTCGGGGGGACGTATCCAGCCAGTTTGTCACGGGACTGCTCTTCGCGCTCCCTCACCTCCCGGGGGACAGCGTTCTGGAGCTGATCCCGCCGGCGGTGAGCCTGCCCTACGTGGGACTGACCCTCGCCGTCCTCAGAAAGTCCGGGGCGGTACTTGAGGACATCTCCCCGCTCAGCTGGCGCGTGCCGGGAAATCAGATTCTCCGGGCCCGGGATGTGACTGTGGAGGGGGATTGGTCCAACGCCGCGTTCCCGGAGGCCTTCGGGCTCATCGGCGGGGACGTGGAGGTGACCGGGCTGGATCCGGACAGCGGACAGGGCGACCGGGCTTACCGGACGATCTATCCTCTGCTCCGGGAGGGCTGTCCCGAAATCGACGTGTCGGACATTCCCGATCTCGCTCCGGTGCTCATGGCGCTGGGCGGGATGCTCCATGGGGTGATCCTCACGGGGACCGCCAGGCTGAAAATGAAGGAGAGCGACCGGGGCGCGGCCATGGCGGAGGAGCTCGGAAAATTCGGGATCCGCTGTGACGTGGAGGAGGACCGGATCGAGGTCTTCCCGTCGGAACCGTCCAAACCGGAGGTCCCGCTTTCCTCTCACAACGACCACCGGATCGCCATGGCCCTCTCCCTGCCCCTCTCCCGGACCGGCGGAGAGCTGACGGGAGCGGAGGCCGTGAACAAAAGCTGGCCCGGATACTTCGACGCGGTCCGGAGCCTGGGAATCGAGGTGGAGGTCATATGAAATCCCTGAAGGAAAGAAGCATCCTCATTGTGGGACTGGGCCTGCTGGGAGGCAGCTACGCCCGGGCCCTGACGAAGGCCGGATATACGGTCCGGTGCATCGAGATCAACCCGTCCTCCCTGGATTACGCCCTGCGGGAGGGGATCGTGGCGTCGGGGACCACGGAGGCGGATCCCGCCCTCATCGGGGAGTCGGATCTTGTAATCTTCGCCCTGTACCCCCACGTGTTCCGGGAATGGATCGCGGAGCACGGACACCTTCTCAGGCCGGGCACGGTCATCACGGACGTGACGGGCGTCAAGTGCGCGGTAGTGTACGACATTCAGGCCATGCTTCCCGAGGGAGTGGAGTTCATCGCCGCCCATCCCATGGCGGGCCGGGAGGTCTACGGCGTGGAAAACAGCACGGCGGAGCTGTTCCGGGGGGCCAACTACATCGTGATCCCCACGGAGAAGAACACCCCGGAGGCCGCGGCGCTCTGCCGGGAGCTGGGAGAGGCTCTGGGCTTCGCCAGGATCAGCGAGCTGGACCCGGAAAAGCACGACGACATGATCGCCTTCCTGTCCCAGCTGACCCACTGCATCGCCGTGGCCCTCATGACCTCCAACACGGAGCCCCGTCTGGTGGACTACACCGGGGACTCCTTCCGGGATCTGACCCGCATCGCCCGGATCAACGAGGACATGTGGTCGGAGCTGTTCCTTCTGAACAAGAAGAAGCTGGTGGCCCAGATCGACGCCTTCACCGGCGAGCTTCACCGGATGCGGACCTATCTGGCGGACGAGAACGTGGACAAAATGAAGGAAATGATGCGCATCTCCACCGCGAGGCGCGCGCTGTTCGACAAACCGAAACAGAAAGAGAACTGAGAGGGATCCTCAATGAACATGAATTTCAAGCGCAAGCTCCCCATCCCCATGGAGATCAAGGAGCTCTACCCCCTGTCCCTGTCGCTGGAACAGAAAAAGACCGCCCGGGACGTGGCCATCCGGCAGGTCTTCGAAGGAAAGAGCGACAAGTTTATTCTGGTGATCGGACCCTGCTCCGCCGACTCCGAGGACTCCGTGCTGGATTATGTGACCCGGCTGGCGGCGGTTCAGGAGAAGGTGGCGGACAAGCTGATCCTGATCCCCCGGGTCTACACCAACAAGCCCCGGACCATCGGCGACGGCTACAAGGGGATGCTCCATCAGCCGGATCCCACGGCGGAGAGCGACCTTTTGAAGGGCATCATCGCCATCCGGGAGATCCACATCCGGGTACTGGAGGAGACGGGGCTGTCCACGGCGGACGAGATGCTCTACCCGGAGAACTACCGCTACCTCTCCGACCTGCTGGCCTACACCGCCGTGGGCGCGCGGAGCGTGGAAAATCAGCAGCACCGGCTGACGGCCAGCGGTCTGGACATTCCGGTGGGCATGAAGAACCCCACGGGCGGCGACCTTTCCGTCATGATGAACTCCATCACGGCGGCCCAGCACCCCCACGCCTTCATCTACCGGGGATGGGAGGTGGAGAGCGCCGGCAATCCCCTGGCCCACGCCATTCTCCGGGGCTACGTGAACAAGCATGGCCAGAGCCTGCCGAATTATCACTACGAGGATCTCGTCTCCCTGGCGGAGCGGTACGCGGAATCGGGCCTTCAGAATCCCGCGGTGCTGGTGGACACCAACCATGCCAACTCCGGCAAGCAGTTCCGGGAGCAGCCCCGCATCGCCTCCGAGGTCCTGCACGCCTGCCGCCACTCCGCGGATATCCGGAAGCTGGTGAAGGGCCTGATGATCGAGAGCTACATCGAGGAGGGCTCCCAGAAGATCGGCGAGGGGATCTACGGCAAGTCCATCACGGATCCCTGCCTGGGCTGGGCCGACTCGGAGCGGCTGATCTACGCCGTGGCGGAGCAGGTGTAAGGACTTCACACAGGATACAGCCCCGCGCATCCGATTTTTTCCGGACGTGCGGGGCTTCTTTTATTATCTATTATCGTACTCCGAACAGACGCCAGACGCGGTAGACCATCAGGCAGCCGGTCTCCCGGAGGAGGAATTTCGCCCTGGCGCCGGTACTGCGGTACATGGAGGTGGGAGTCGGGGAGGAATAGCCCGTGACGCCGAAATCCCGGGCGCAGAGCATGGCCCGCTTCATGTGGAGCGGATCGCTCACCACCAGGGCGGATTCAAAGCCCTCCCGGTCCATGATCTCCTTCGCGTAGAGGAAGTTTTCGTGGGTATAGCGGGACCTGTCCTCGAGGAGCACGTCCTCCGCCGGGATCCCTTCGCGTTCCGTCCAGCGTCTGGCCGCCTCAGCGTCGGTAATCGTGTTGGCCGGATCCAGCCCGCCGGTGAGGATGATCTTCGGAGCCAGTCCGGACCGGTACAGCTCCGCTGCGTGTCTGAGCCGTTCCTCGAACACCGGGGACACCGTGCCCTCCCAGGTTCCGGCTCCCAGCACGACGACGCAGTCCGCCGCACGGGTCTCGTCCACCCGGGCATACCGGACGATGGGGACCGCGGTCAGAGTTGCGGTCAGCAGAAGAAGAAGGACCGCCGACAAAAGGACGATCCCGGCGCGCCGCGCCTTTCTCTTCACGAGCATCCCTCCCCCCTGTATAAATCGTTGTTTCCGTGAAAAAAGAGCGGAAGACTGAACTTCCGCCCGTACCGTCCGCGGGGTGATTCGAACACCTGACCTGCCGCTTAGGAGGCGGCTGCTCTATCCAGCTGAGCTACGCAGACCTGCGGATGGTATTATACCACATCCCACGCCGGATTGCAAGAGGCGGGGCGAAATTTCCCGCGCCTGCTCCCCTTCTCCGCTCTCCGGTCTTGCTTTTTCCGGACGGATGCGGTATAATACGGAAAACGGAAGCAAAAGGAGGCAACCTGCCATGCCGCACGAGCTGACCGCGGCGGAAGTCGCCAGCATCGAAGAGGAAATCAAGCACCGCCAGACCGTCGTCACCCCCCAATGCATCGCGGAGGTCCAGAGAACCCGGGCCTTCGGGGATCTGTCGGAGAACGACGAATACAGAAGCGCCAAGAGGGAGCTGAACCGCAACTACTCCCGCATCCGCTACCTGAAGGGGCTCCTGGCCACGGGGGTGCTGGTGGAATACACGTCCGACGCGGACGAGGTGGGGCTCTTCGACCGGGTCACCATCCGGGACGAATTCGGGGACGAGAGCACTGTCACCCTGGTCACCCATCTGCGTGCGGACATTCTCAACAACCGCATCAGCAAGGACTCCCCCCTGGGCGCCGCCTTGCTGGGCCATCGGGTCGGAGACCGCATCACGGTGCAGGTCAACGAATCGAATTCCTACTGGCTGGACATCCTCGATCTGGAAAAGGGCGAGGACGACCGCACCACCGCCGTAAACTGACAGATCCGCGCCGGATCCGGACCGCCGCTGTGGAAAGGGGCATATCATCATGAATTCACGTCTCGGAAGGAAAACCCTGTCCCTGCTTCTCTGCCTGACGCTGGCCGCCGGGGGTGTTTCCTGCACCAAAAAGAACGCCGATCCGCCCGAGGACGCCCCGGAGACCGTCGGGACGTCCGAAGCCGAGGAGGCGTCCTATCAGACGGAGCCCGCCGGAGACGAGGCCGAAGAGGAAGCCGTCTCCGTTCCCGAGTTTGCCTCGAAGCTGGCGGACTACAGCTGGGCTCTCACCGGAGACGAGGCGGCGGGCTTTCTGATCTTCGACGGCGGCACGGCGGAACTGATGAAGCGCAGCAACATGAT